>NZ_PSWK01000051.1:0-9239 GCF_002932735.1 Rathayibacter sp. AY1B7 | reverse complement strand
AACGGCCTCGAGCGTGAACCCCATCGCCACGGCGAGCTCGTCCTCGTTGGCACCGAGAAGAACAGCGGAGCGCGCAGCAGAAACGACCCTCTCCCTCCCACTGGATCCCGAGGGCTGGCTGCGAAGAAGTGCACTCTCCTCCGACGCGCGCACGAGCGCTGCCTCCGCTTCACTGCACAGAAGCCTCGGCGGCTCGTTGAGATCGATACGCCACCCACGCGCGGACGGCTCAGTGGCTTCATCCATGTCCCGAAGCTACCCAACGTCGACGTCGAGCACCGCCGCCGCACCCCGACAGCCTCGAGCGCTGCGGCAAGCTCGACATCCGGCAACATGCGCTGATCCTCCCGGACGCCCGGCCAGCGATCCCCATATGGGACGCGACGCTGGGAACGTCGAGGAGGATGGCTGTTATGCCAGTCGTCTTCGATGGAACCGTGTGGACGCACTACTCCCAGCTGCAACTCACAACCGGCGCTGCGTCGGTTGAGGATCCTCGTGATGCGTTCGACGGACAAGAGAATGGGCTGTGCGGAGCGAGTTTGCCCGGCGCCCTCTTCATGCGGACAGGTATCCACACCGGGTACGTACAGGTTCGAGTCAGCACATTGGACACAGCGCCTGAGCTCGGCTTGTGGGAGGAGATCGTCGAGGCGAGCTTCCAGCCCGAAGGACCGGATGCGGTGCTTAGCGGATGGTCTGGGGACTCCGCCGCGTCGTTCCAGCTCACGGCGTCCGCCTATCGGGCCCGGTGGTGCGCTTCCGGCATGGAAGAGGGCCGGCGACAAGATGTCGCCGACGAAGCGCATCCGGCGCCTGACCGGTACGCGCTGTATCTGTGGCCGGCGCCTGCCTCGGCGGACGCGGTAGTGCGGCGAACCTCGGCAATTGCCGCGTACTGGCACAACGACGCCTCTCCGCGCAGCTAGCTTCACCAGGGCGATCGCTCGTTCGGTGAACGATCTCCAGCAGCGATGCGGGTGAGAGCGGCACACCTAGACTCCTGCGCATGACTGCTTCGTCATCCGTGGACGTGTCGCGGCGCCGACGTCGTCCGGCTCGTCGCCGCCTGTCCTTCTTCGGCGTCTTGGGTGAGCTGCTGATGACCGCAGGGGTGCTCGTTCTGCTGTTCCTCGCCTGGCAGCTGTGGTGGAACGATGCGGTGATCGCAGGGCGGCAGGAAGATCAAGCGGCCGAGCTGCGCCAGAGCTGGGGCGATGACGCGCCGTCCGCGGAGGCGCCGTCCGAGCCGACCGCTGAGCCGGCCGTCCCCGGTGACCCGGTGATCGCGCCGGTCGCAGCTCTGGACACCACGTTCGGCAACCTCTACATCCCCCGGTACGGCGAGGGGTGGGTGCGCACGATCGCTGAGGGCGTCGACGCGGAGAACGTGCTCGACGTGGGCAGCATCGGCCACTACCCGGGAACGCAGATGCCCGGCGAAATGGGGAACTTCGCGATCGCGGCGCACCGCTCCGCCGCCGGCGGAGGAATGCACCTCATCGATGAGCTGCAACTAGGTGACGCGATCTACATCGAGACCGCCGACGGCTGGTACACCTATCGGTTCCGGAACCTCGAATACGTGCAGCCCTCCGAAGTGCAGGTCATCGATCCGGTCCCCTGGACGAGCGACGTCGTTCCGACGGATCGTCTGATCACGATGACGAGCTGCAATCCGCTGCTGTCGACCGCGGAGCGGATCATCGCCTACGGCGTCTTCGAGTCGTGGCAGCCCCGCTCCGCAGGAGCGCCCGCCGAACTCGCCTCTTCCCTCGCGACCTGACGTCCGGCGTCGGCGCTGGCACCGCGACGAGGGCGGCGAGCCGGTTTCATGCTGCGGCAGACGTTTGCGGGTCGGGTGGACATGTACAGGATGAACCCGCTTTCGAAGGAGCCCGTCATGACTGCCGCCCCTGACCGAGACCCCCTGGACGTCCTGCTGGATGAGTCCAGCCCCCGCACATCGACAGTGACGAACGACGTCGCTGTCGAGCTGGCCGAGCTTCAGCAGCTCGCGGCGGCAGAGGCCCGCGTCAACCGTCACCGCTGGGCGCGTCCTGCGGTCGCCGGAGTGGCGTCGCTGGTACTGCTCGGTGGCATGGCGACCGCGGCCGCCGCGGCGACGGGCGCGTGGTCGCCGTGGGCGGAGACGCCGGACGCCTCGATCACCTATTCGCTGCCCAGCGGTGTTCAGTGTGAGGAGCGCATGGGAGACGTTCAAGGAACCGATCCGGCGGCCGTCGCCGTGGTCGATAACTTCTACCAGACGACCGACATAGACGCCCTCCTCAGCGACGGGGCACTCCAGGAGACCATCGCGCAGCTGCGTACCGAGGACCGATCCTTCATCAACGCTGACGGATCCCGCACGCCGGCCGGCTACGGCACCGAGTTCTACAACGCCGACCGGGAGTACTCGACCGCCGTCGGGCGCATCATCAGCAACGCTCTCGACGCCGAGCTCACTGCGCAGAACGTCGACGTCGACGCCGCGAACCTCAGCATCGCGGGCGAGGCCCACTGCCCCGGAGCGACCTGGTGACCCGCAGGAAGACCGACGAGGCGGAGCGACTCACCGAGGCGCTGCGCGTCGCCTCGCCTGACCTGCTCAAGTACCTGCAACGCCGCCTCCCTCTCGAGGACGCCGCCGACGCACTCGCGGACGTCATGCTCACCGCATGGCGCCGCGTAGGCGCCCTTCCCCGCACCGCGGAGGAGTCGCGGATGTGGCTTTTCGGCATCGCCCGGAACGTCCTCTCGAACAGCACCCGCACTGAGAACAGGCGAGCCGACCTCTCCGGCCGGCTCCGCGGCGTTCTGGCGACCGCTCCTACCGAAGGACGCCCCGCCGACGAAGGAGTCGACGTGCGCGATGCGATCGCCAGGCTCGCGCCAGAACAGGCCGAGCTCGTCCGCCTCATCCACTGGGACGGCTTCTCCATCACCGAAGCAGGACAACTCCTCGGCGTCCCCGCGTCCACGGCACGCACCCGCTACCAACGAGCACGAGAAGACCTGCGGTCGACCCTGGCGGCATCACCAGCAAGCGACGACGACGCCAAGCCCCTCCGAGCGGTCCGCTGAAAGCGTCCCGCAGATCGATCCCCATACGGAACACGCTGCAGCGAATGCCGGTAAGCGACCTGGGGCACGGGCGACGTCGGCTGCGGCGGGAACCGCGGGCAGCGGTCGTGTGTACCGGGATGACGCCTTCCCCAGCCGAGGTCGATACGCTCGCCACTCCGAGGAATGAGGTGGTCGTATGTACGGATCGAAGAGGCTCATCGATTTTGCCGTGGCCGAGGAGCAGGCACGGCGGCAGCGCATGGAAGCCGACCGCGAGACCGCGGATCACGGAGACGATCGCCCTGAGGGGTTCGATGCGAGCTCCACCCCTCTGCCCAGCTACAGACCTCTTGCAAGCGGCCGGGGCGACACTGCTAGCGACGACGCGGAGTAGCCCAGTCGCACAGTGCCGCGAGAACACACGCGCTGAGGAGCGCAACGACGCCGCGAGAAACGCCGCTATAGGTGACCGGTTTAGGATCCCGATACGGGACGCGCGCCAGCACTGTGATACCTCGCGCCACGGTGACCGAACGACGTCGGAACCGACGAGGATCCGAGGCGTGAAGAACAGCAGTGACGGTGAGCACTACCTCCTCCTCAGGACAGCCCTCTGGGCAGACGCCACCGACGTCGTTGGAATCTATGGCAGCGAGCAGCGCGCTCGGGAAGCAGCAGGTTCCTCTACGGGACCCGATCGGTGGACGCTCGAGGAGTGGAGAGGAGACGTGCGCCGCAGCAGTCTCCAGCTCCAGGCCGCTACGCGCTCACGCTGACGCAATGGAGTTGCACGGCTACAGTCACGAAGGAGGGTCGCGATGCGGCGACCGCTGGGGAGGTCGCTGTGGGCGAATCGAATGATGGCCGCTTCAAGAAGCTGCCCGATCGGATCGAGCCGGCTCAGCAGACCGTGAGCGTCCCGGCCAGCGAAGACGACTCCACGACGCCACCGCAACCGCCGGCCGGCGTTCCTGACCTCGTGATCGCGACTCGCGTGGCGGACGCCGCCACGATGACCGGCCTTCTCCGCCGTACGGCGGGGCGCGTTGCACTGACGGTCGTCGTCGTCGCGGCCGGCCTCGTCACCGTCCTCGCCGCGCTCAACCTGCGCTTGTAACCAGACCGATCAGCCGTGAGCGAGGACGGCGCGTCCGACAGCGGCGCCTCTCGACTCGCCCACCGAACATTCCGGGGATCCCATGCTCAGAGCACTTTCGTCCACTTCCATGTTCTGGATCGGTGTCGCCGGGATTCTCCTGGGCATCGTCTTCGGCACGATCGTGCCGTTCTGGATCGCCCCCTACCAAGCCAACGGATCACCCACCGTCGAACAGATCATCAGCACCATCCCGGTCCTCACACGAATCGCGGAGGGCATCGGCTACTCGTTCGTCGCAGGAGCCTTCGTCGTTCGCCACTTCGAGAAGCGCGAACTCGTCGACGCTCGACGGTCCGTGCACTTCGTCGGCCGAGCAGCCCGGAAAGACGAGCAGTAGCCCCTCCGAGCAGTCCGCTGAAAGCGTCCCGCGGATCGATCCCCTTACAGGACACTCTCGGTCGCGAGTCGGTAGCTCCTCGTGGTGAGAGCCGCGTCACGCCTACTGTTCTCCCGTGGGAGAACTCAAGGTAACGAGCTCGGCGGCGATCGAGGCCGCTTCACGTCGCGCCGAGGGGTGGATACGCCGTGGTTGAACGCCTGGACAGCTGGGACCCGAGCAGACTCTCGCCGGACCGGCAGACACCACCCCGCCAACGACGGTTGGTGAGACTGTCGATCGCGCTGGGAGCTCTAGCCGTCGTGGCGGCCGCGGTTCTGTGGGTGGGTGATCTGCTGTTCGGAGTGCATGGCCCTTCCCACTACGTCAGCATCACCAACGACACCGGAGCCTCACTCACCTGGTCCTGCTCCTGGTCCGATCTTCACCTCGCCGCCGGGGAGACAGGTCAGCTGCGAATCCTCGACCAGCCCGACCAGGACTACGGCTGCGTCCCACAAGCAGCGACCCCCTTCGTAGCGGCGGCGCACAACAACGACATCTGCCCGTCACTGACCTCTATGACCGAGGGAAGGCAGTTCACGGCAACCGACTTCGCGAAGACCTACCGCTGCCCGTAGCTGGATACGCGACCGGTGAACGATCCCCCTACGGGACGAACTAGCTTGCCCCGCAGGAGCCGACATGAGCGGCGGGCCGTCAGTGCGTGCTCTACGCCTCACGCACGGTCAGGAACCATGCCGTGTCGCGATCGGCGCCAGTTGTAGCCGCGCCGACGAGGTCGATTGGGTCGGTGCCGAGGGAGGCTGGGTCGATGTCGAGCGGACCGTCGCCGCAGTCCACGGTTTGGACAGTGGTCTTGCCTGTCGTGACCGTGCCGGTCTTGGAGTCGGAGTCGAGATGCAGTTCGACCGTGCCATCCCCGAAGCATTCGAAGGTGATGGCGCCGGGCAGTACCGGTTGGTCGAAGGCAGATTCCAGCCGATCCCCTTCCTGCCCCGCGCTCGAATCGGACGACAGCACAGCGAGGAAAGGACCTCCCGCGTCGATGTCAGCCTGACGATCCGAGCGCCACTGGGTGAGCTGCGCGCGATCAACGGGCCCTGGCGCGCACGCGGTCATGGTGCCCACGACAGCCAGCAGGAGTGTGAGTGCAACAGAACGACGACTCATCTGCCCACCCTAGGTCCGGCCGGATTAGGTCGAGCGAGTCTCGTCGTCCGGTCTGGCGGAGAGTGTCGCGCCAGGCGACTCAACGTGCATCGAGGACGGCTCCAATCTGATCGAAGGATATATCGCGGATACGTTGCCACTCTTCCGCCTCACTCGCGGTTCCCCACCTCCGAACGAGCAGTTCGATGGTGACGTGGAGGGCATCGAGGGGGTAGCGCGTTACCTGTGCGACCCACTCGTAGGTCTGCGCAAGTCCGGCGGTCGTCGGAGTCGTGGACACGCCTCGAGCCATCAAGTGCAGCGACTCGCCGTGAGCAATGCCGGAGAGACGTGAGTAAGCCACGGCCCCGTCGATTCCTGTCGCATCCAAGACTTCCGATGCGAGCGTGGTGAAGCTCGGAGTCCTGCTGAGGAACTGGCGCAACGTCGGCATCTCCGTTGCAGCTACTCCCTCAGTGGTCTCTGCGAGTTGCGAGTGGAGAGTGGCATCGAACAGCGCCCGACCGTCCTCACCGGCGCTGTTCGGAGACATGATGCCTCGGCTGTAGAGCCCCTGTCCCTCTTTCGCCAGAAGGAGCGCAGCTCGATGCCGGCACTGAAGCGACGTGTCACTCGAAAGCATCCACCAGGCTCGCCCCAACGCTTCGACCGCTCCACGAGCGATCGTTCCGAGGGAGGTGGTCAACGGATCATCCTGTTGGAGCGCATATCCCAGCGCGCGGAGGTGATCGAGGCCGCTGGCCACAGAGATCGACATCTGGCTCACCGCCGCGGTGTAGGAGCGGTCGATGTAGAGTCCGGCCCCGAAGCCCGACGCTGGCGGGTTCTGCCAGGCGTTCATTGCGATCGTCTCCGCGCTGCGTGCCATCGCAAGGATGGCGCTACCGACCTGCGTCGCTGAATACACGTCGATAGGGCCACTGGGCCGGATGGCTGGCATCACGCACTACCTAAGCAACTGGACGGCGACGCCGGCGGCGACGTCCTCGCCCTCGATGGTGGCGAATCCGGTGACTGTGCCGATCGCGTCGACGCCGAGTGAGGAGTCCGGGACCCGGGCGACGAGCGAGGCGCCACGGTCCGTGACGTGCGTGGCG
Organism: Rathayibacter sp. AY1B7; assembly: GCF_002932735.1. Classification (NCBI taxonomy): domain Bacteria; kingdom Bacillati; phylum Actinomycetota; class Actinomycetes; order Micrococcales; family Microbacteriaceae; genus Rathayibacter; species Rathayibacter sp. AY1B7. Next base: position 2,404 of record NZ_PSWK01000051.1, on the reverse strand, counting down.
TCGTAGTTGGCTTGGGTGGCGCTCTCGAACTCGAAGACGAACGCCTTCGTCTCCTGCTCTGAGAGGCGGACGCCGAAGTGCTTCGCCGTGGCGCCATCAGCGCCGGTGAGCTCGATGGCGTAGGTCAACCATCCCACCGACTGTGGCAGTTCGAGCGGGTCGCCCAGAGTGAAGGTCGCGGTGATCCCGGAGGGGTCGGTGGCGACGTGAACGGCCAGCAACTCGCGGGGCGTCGGGGTGCTCATGCGCTCACCCTAGAACCGCCTCGGCTCCGTGGACACGCCCAGAATCCGGTGGGAGGGTGGGCGCATGTCGAAGCCTCGGACCAAGCTCGCACGTGCTGCGCTGATCAGCAACGGCATGGTCTGGTTCGGGCTATCGTTCATGCTCTTCGCAATCGCCGGCGAGCAGACCTACGCGGCGTTCACCGGTGAGTGGTTCAACGTGCTCGGGTGGGTGCTGATCGTCGCCGTGGCCGCCGGCCTGACGGTGGTCGGGGTGATCGAGAACCGGAACATCCGGGCGGGGAAGAAGTACAAGCCGCGGCCCCGCCGCTGATCGCTACTCGGCTGCAGCCTCGGCGGACACGACGGCGCGGGCGCGCTCGATGTAGCTGAGGCCGGCGGCGCGCAGCGCGTCGACCGTCATCTTGCGCTCCTCCCTGGGGGCTCCGATGACGGGCAGGGGCGTGGTGAGCAGGGCGACGTCGCGCAGGTCGTGCGCGAGGTCTTCGTCGTAGATTCCGGTGTCGCGGTCAGCGAAGGCGACGACCTTGATGCCGGTCGTGAGACCACGGGTGGTGAGGGTGTCGCGGACGACGGTGAGGTAGGCGTCCTGGTACGCGGCGACGTCGCGGTCCCAGACCTCGGTGATGGCGCGGGAGAGCCGTTCCGTCTCGCGGTACAGGTCGTACCGGGGGTCGCCTGCGTCCTTGGCGCGGTTGAGGACCGCGTGGTGGATCTCTCCGAGCTGCTCGTACTGCTCGGCGCTCAGGGAGCCGGCGGTGGACATTTCGGCGGCGAACGCTGCGATCCGGGCTGTCTCTTCGGCGGTGGTGTGTTCTTGCGTCATCGCCGCCGTGTCGACGTCGGTGCTGGCGAAGAGGTCGATCTGGTCTTGGTCGGCGAGGGCGAGGAGCCCGAAGTCCTCGAGGTCGGATTCTGCTGAGACGACGACGCTGACGGGAGTGGTGCGCCATTTAAGGGTCCGGTGGCCGCGAGCGTCTTCCTGGGCGAAGTGCTGCTCGAGCATCGCGGGGAAGCAGCCGCAGTCCTCGTGCTCGTCGTGGTGGTGGCCGATGCAGCGGTCGTCGGCGCAGCCGCACGCGTCGCCGGCCCACTCTGCGATGGAGGGCGAGCTGTGCTCGCGCGCCCATTCGTCAGGTTCGATTTCCTGGGCGCGGAGCGTGCTGATCACGTCGGGGTAGAGCTTCATCGCTGGTGTCCTGTCTGATGAGGCGCGACGACCGGCGGTCGCGACGGGTGCGAGCGCGTCCATCGTCGCATCCGGCCATGACACTGGCTGTGCTGCTGTGGTGCGAGGCCCTGGGGTCGAGGGGATTCTCCCTCCCCTGTGGGCCGGCCCGGTCGGGGCCGGGGCGTTACGCGTCAGATCTGGCCGGAGCGGTGTGAGAGCGGATGGCATAGACGAGGCCGCCGATGATCAGCCCCAACGACACGATCAGCAGCGCTGTGAGGAACCAGCTCGGGTTGATTACGGCGAGTACGTCACCGGAGCCCAATCGCTCATAAGTGCACCTGAGGCCGAGCGGCCACAGTGAAGCGCCTGCCAGGGTCTCCGTTTCCACGCCGGGAAAGAGAACGCCGTACCAGGCGTAACAGGTCTCGGTGCCGTTTCTGACCTGGCCGTAGAGCTCGAAGATCAAGACCAGGAGCCCAGCGACTCCGGCTCCGATCGACACTTTCGGTCCGGTCGTCACGAAGGGTGCCCCTCTGCCATCACTGCGGTTTTCGCGTCCGTAGCCTAGCCACCGGTGAAAGCACAGGCAGGACGCGGGCTCTCGACGGGGGGGGTCGAGGGGGTTCTCCCCCTCGTGCGGGCCGGCCCGCTTAGGGTCGGCCCGCTTAGGGTCGGCCCGCACACGCGCTCAGAGGGTGAGCGTGTGAAGGATCAGGGTCGTGGAGCCGATGGGCTTCCCGAAGTCGGTGTAGTCGAGGGTCGCGCGGCGGTTGCTGATGAGGTCAAGGGCGATCAGTTCCTCCTCGGACTCATCCGTCATGTCGCCGGGCTCCTCGTCCCATTCGCGCAGCACCTGCCGGTCGGCGTCGAGGATTTTCCACAGTCCCCAGACGTGGGCGATGGGGCCGGTCGTCTCGTATGTGAAGACGAGGGCGGTCGCGGTGGGCCAGCCGTAGGCGGCCGCGGCGACGATCAGCGCTCGCGC
>NZ_PSWK01000050.1:0-11020 GCF_002932735.1 Rathayibacter sp. AY1B7 | reverse complement strand
GGCTTCGAGCCATCGGCCGGCGGCGTCGGCGCGTCGGTGGGCGGGGTGGGAGCGGTGCCCTCGGCGGGCGCATCGGTCGACGGCGCACCGGTGGACGGCGCATCGGTGGACGGAGCGTCGGTGGAGGTGGAGTGCAGCGGTGTGGCGCTGGAGGTCGGCGTGCTCGACGGCGTCGCGGCGAACGCGGCGGTCGAGCCGAGCGCGACGAGTCCGAGGGCGCCGACGGCGATGCCGATGGTCAGGGCGCGCTTCTTCGGACGGCGCGGCCCGAAGCTCGAGCCCTTCTCGGCGGGGGTGGTCGACTCGGTCATGGGTGTCTCCTCGTTCCGGCCCGGTGCCGACCCCGTTCGGGATCGGTTGCGGCCGGTTCCATCTCAGATTCGAAGGCGAATCTGAAGCCGGACTTAAGAACAGACCCTCCACAGCAGACGCCGGGTGCGCCCCGATCCGCGGCCCCTAGGTTCGAGCACATGCCCTCCTCCGCCCGTGTGCTCCTCATCGAGGACGACGACGCCATCCGCTCCTCCGTCGAGACCGCGCTGCGCAGCGAGCGCTTCACGGTCCGCGGTCTCGTCTCCGGCGAGGACCTCGCCCGCGAGCTGAGCACCTTCGCTCCGGACCTGGTGATCCTCGACTGGATGCTCCCCGGCCCGAGCGGCATCGTGCTCGCCGAGCGGATCCGCCGCAGCAGCGACGCGGCCGTGATCATGCTCACCGCCCGCGACGCGGTCGACGACCGCCTCCGCGGCTTCGACGAGGGCGTCGACGACTACGTGGTGAAGCCGTTCGTGCTCGCCGAGCTCGTCAAGCGCGTGACCGCCGTGCTGCGCCGCCGCGGCCGCATCCCGTCCGTCGTCGAGATCGGCGACCTCGTCGTCGACCCGGAGTCGGGCCGCGCCCGCCGCGGCGGCATCGCCCTCGACCTCACCGCGACCGAGTTCCGCCTCCTCGCCTTCCTCGCCGGGAACCGCGGCCGCACCCTCACCAAGACCCAGATCCTCACGCAGGTCTGGGGCTACGACCACGTCGACCCGAACCTCGTCGAGGTGCACCTCAGCTCCCTCCGCAAGAAGATGGAGGCGCACGGCGACCGGCTCGTGCACACCGTCCGCGGCCTCGGCTACCGGGTGGAGGCGTGAGCCGCGCCCAGCCGGGCGCGCTGCGGACGGGCTCGCTCCGCCTCCGCACCGTCCTGGCCGTGCTCGCTCTGCTGGCCGTGCTGCTCCTGGCCCTCTCGGCGACGGTGCAGGCGGTGCTCGGCGAGCGCCTCCGCGACCAGATCGAGGAGCGGCTGCAGGACCGCGCCTCCGCCGCCGCCGCGCTGGTCGGCACGATCGCCGACGACGCCCTCGCCTCGCGCCTCTCGGCGCAGGGCGTCTCGGTGCGGATCACGAGCCCCGAGGGCGAGGACGTCGTGGCCGGGCCGAGCCCGGAGCAGCTGCGCCTGGGCCCTGGAGCCGCCGACCAGCTCGGAGAGCCGCCGTCGCCGCCCGGCACGAGCTCCTCCTCCGGAGCCGTCCCGCCCCGAGCCGCGTCCGCCGCCGTCACCGTCGTCTCGAGCAGCGTCGCCGCCGACGACGAGCTGATCACCCTCGAGTCGACCCTCAGCGACGGCACCCGCCTCGAGCTCACCAGCGAGGCCGGATCGGTGGGCAGCACCCTCGCGCAGCTGAACGGGATCCTGCTCGCCGCGTCGGCCGTGTTCCTCGTGCTGGCCGCCCTCGCGCTGATCGTCGTGGTCCGCGCGACCCTCCGGCCCCTCGAGCGGATGACCGACGTGGCCCGCGACATCGCGCACGGCGACCGCGGGCGGCGGCTGCGCCCCTCCCGTCCGCGGACCGAGCTCGGCCGCACCGCGACCGCGTTCGACGAGATGCTCGACGACCTCGAGCAGGCCGAGCGCAGCGCCCTCGCCGCCGAGGCGACGGCCCTCGCGGCGGAGCAGCGGATGCGCGCGTTCGTCTCGGACGCCGCGCACGAGCTGCGGACGCCGGTCGCCGGCATCCAGGCCGCCGCCGACGCGCTCGTCCGCGGCGACGGCGGCGAGCAGGAGCGCGAGCGCCTCTCCGTGCACGTCGTGCGGGAGTCGCTGCGCGCGGGCCGCCTCATCCAGGACATGCTGCTGATGGCGCGGCTGGACGAGGGCCTGGCTCTGGAGTCTCGTCCGCTGGACCCGGCGGGCGTCGCCGAGGCCGCGATCGAGCGCCAGGAGCTGCGCCGCCCGGGCCTCGCGATCGAGCTGCACCGGCCCGCCGAGCCGCTCCTGGTCAGCGCCGACGCCGACCGGCTGGCTCAGGTGCTCGGCAACCTCCTCGAGAACGGTGCCCGCTTCGCCCGCTCCCGGATCGACGTCGCCGTCGAGGCGGCCGCCGACTCCGTCACGATCACCGTCGACGACGACGGCCCCGGCATCACCGAGGCCGACCGCGAGCGCGTCTTCGACCGCCTCGTCCGCCTCGACGACGCCCGCAACCGCGCCGACGGCGGCTCAGGCCTCGGCCTGCCGATCGCGCGCGGGCTGGCCCGGGCCCTCGGCGGCGACCTCGTGGCGGAGGCGGGGCCCGTCGGCGCCCGCTTCCGGGTCACGCTGCCTCGCGCGGGGTGACGCCGCCCCGCTCCCCCTAGGCTCGACGGGCGCGCGGGCCCCGCTCCGCCGGGACGGCAGGAGTGGCTCCATGGACAGGGACGACGCGGAGCAGCGTGTCCGGCAGGCCCGCGACGAGGCCCCGAGGTTCGGGAGCGGTCCCCTGCTCGCCACCTTCACCGTCCGGCACCGCCGCGGACTCGACGTCGCCTTCGTGCTCGACGGCGCGGAGGGGGACTTCCAGATCGGCATGGGCGCCGCGTCCGACGACTTCCGGAGCGTCCTCACCGTCGGGGTCGACCGCGAGGACGGCCGCATCCGCGGCGTCTCCAGCTGGACCGTCGACGGCCGCGAGAGGCGCGTGCCCGTGCGGATCCCGCACCGCTCCGCCACCGTGATCATCGTGGAGGCCGCTCCCCTCCCCCTCGACCGGCGCCCGTCCTCGCTCAAGTGCTGGTCCTTCCTCCGCCGGGCCTCCGCCGACCACCACTCCGACGTGCTCGGCTTCGTGTCCCCCGAACTGGCCGACCTCCCCCCGGTCCGGCTCCTCACCGATCCGCGGGAGCGGCGCGGGCGCTGAGCCGGCCTCGCGCGCAAGGGGACGGATCCCCGCCCGACCCGCAGGCGCCGGTGCGATCATGCGCTGACGTGATCCCGCCCGGAGGTCCGCCCGACCCGGAGGAGCGCTCGTGACGCAGGAGGTGCAGTCGACCCGGCTGCGGTCGCTCGGGAGCGAGGCGTTCTTCGGGGCGACGGTGGTCGTCGCGGCGGCGTGGTCGGGGGCCCGGGCGTTCCAGCTCTACGGAGGGTGGGGCGTGGTGCTCGCGGTGGCCGCGGTGATGGTCGCGGTGCTCGGCTTCGGGCTCCGGCGGCGCGTCGAGGAGCGGTGGTCCCGGCCGAGCCTCGAGAGGCTGCGGGCCGAGCATCCGGACGGCGGCGTCACCGCGGTGCTGAACACTCCGGAGACGCTGGCCTCGCTGCGGACGCTCGCGGTCGCCGGAGCCGCGGTCGACCTCCCGGCGCTGCGCGCGGCGAAGCCGGACCCCGTGCTGCTGGCCGTCGTCACCGCGAGGGCGCTCTCGCTGTGCCGCGCCGACGCGGACCTCTCGCCGATCGCGTTCCTGCCCCTCACCGCCGGGGACGCCCCCGAGTCGGTGACGGGCTACCACCACGGTCACGCGCTCACGGCTCCCGTTCTCACGGTCCGGCAGCAGGGGACGGAGCAGCGGCTCGCCCTCTTCCCCGCCGACGGCGCGCGGACGATCACCGGTGTCCTCGGCCGCTGAGCGAGGCCCGCTGCGCATCGCCGGGAGTCTCCGCCCCGCGGCGGATCCGGCAGCGCCGCGCCGCGCGTAGCGTCGGGCGATGGACATGTCACTGCTCGGCACCAGCGTGGTCGCCGCCCTGTGCGGGGCCGCGTATCTCGGAGTCGCGATCCTCGCGGTCGCGCAGGTCCTCCGCTCCGGCCTCGATCCCCTGCGGAAGGGCCTGTGGACGATCGCCTCCGTGGTGGCGCCCTTCCTGGGGTCGATGGCGTGGTTCCTCGTCGGGCGGCCCGGAGCCCGAGCCTGAGACGCGGCTCAGCCCGCACCCATGCCTACGATCACCGATCGCGCAAGCACCTGCTCGCGGGGCGCCCGCGCGTCAGCATGAGCGGGATGGACACGATCGAGGAGGCGGGCGCCTGGGCGCGCGCTCTGGTGCGCCGCGAGTTCGGCGTCGGCCTCGTCGACCTGGAGCCCGTCGTCGGCGGACTCGACCACGGAGCGCGCGTCTGGTGCGCGGCCGACGGCTCCGGAGCGCTCTGGAGCGTCAAGGCGTCGGCCCGCGACGGGCGCTTCGGCCTCGCGCTCTCGGCGTCGCTGGGCGAGTCGGGGGTGCCGGGCGTCGCGGCGCCGCACCGCGCCTCCGACGGGCGCCCCTGGGCGGAGGACCGTGGGTTGCGGGTCTCGGTCGCGCCGTGGATCCTCGGCGAGGACGCGGTCGACTCCGGCGAGGACGCCCTCGACTGGGAGGGGTTCGGCGCGGTCCTGCGCTCCGTGCACGACGCCGAGCCGCCGACCCTCGCGCCTCCCGTGCGGCGGGGAATCCGCCGTGTCCGCCGTCCGCTCGCCGACCTCCTCGCCGAGACCGACGAGAGGATCGACGCGCAGCCGGAGTTCCGCCCCCGCCTCACCGCGCTCTGGCGCGCGAACCGCTCCCGCCTCGACGCCCTCGCCGGCGCTGAGCGGCGGCTGAAGCGCGCCCGCACGCCCACCTCCCGCGTGCCCCTCCACGGCGACCCGCATCCCGGCAACGTCGTCATCGACGAGAGCGGCCGCCCCTGGCTGATCGACTTCGACGAGGCCACCGTCGCCCCGCGGGAGGCCGACCTGCTCCTGATCGAGCTGGGCGTCATCTACTCGCGGCCGATCAGCGACGTGCAGCGCTCGGCGTTCCGCGCGGGCTACGGCGAGGCCCTGATCGACGACGAGCGGATCGTCCGCTTCGGCTGCGTCCGCGCGGTCGAGGACGTGGCCGCCACTGTCGCGCTGGCCCTCGCCGACTCGGAGCCGGAGGAGCGCGAGGCCGCCCCCGTGCCCGCCTCCCGCCTCGGCCGCGCCGCCTCCGCGCTGCCCGTCCCCACTCCGCTCGACCTGCTCGCCGGCCAGCTCGGCCCGCACGGCCTCGTCTCGCTCGTCGAGACCGCCCTCCGCCGAAGCCGCTGCAGCCGGTGAGGGCGGCGGTTCGGCCGACGCCGACTCGATCACCTTCACCACCTGGGCCAGCGAGTCCGAGCAGGCGGCCTTCGAGTCGCTGATCACCGACTTCGAGGCCGAGCACGAGGGGGCGAGCGTCGAGCTCAACGTCGTCCCCTACGACCAGATGTTCAGCAACATCGACGCGCAGCTGTCGTCGGGCGAGGCCCCCGACGTGTTCCGCGTCGACTACGGCAACCTCGGCGTCTACTCCAGCCAGGAGCAGCTGCTCGACCTGACCGACCGGATCGACGACTTCGACTCCTTCACGCCCGCGTTCCAGGAGGCCGTCTCCTTCGAGGGGAAGCCCTACGGCGTCCCGCACCAGACCGACGTGTCGGCGCTGCTGGTGAACACGCAGCTGCTCGCGGCGGCCGGCATCACCGACGTGCCGACCACCGCCGACGAGGCGTGGACCTGGGAGGAGTTCGCCGACGCCTCCGCGAAGCTGCGCGCGAGCCTGCCCGCCGAGCAGTACCCGTTCGTCTACAACTGGCAGCTCGGCGGCACGCCCCGCTGGCTGAGCTGGCTGTTCGAGGCCGACGGCACGCTCCTGGAGGAGGACGGCACTACTCCGGCGATCGACTCCGCCGCCGGCGCGAAGGCGCTGGACTTCACGAAGAGCTTCTTCGACAACGACTGGGTCCCGCCGACCAGCTCGGTGAAGTCCGCCACCTACGCCGACTCCTTCTTCACGGAGCAGACCGCGGCGATGGCCTTCGCCGGGTCCTTCCTCGTGCCGGACATCGACGACCTCGCCGACTTCGAGTGGACCGCCACGCCGATGCCCGTCGACGAGCGCGGCGCGACCGACCTCGGCGGCAACGCCCTCGTCGCCACGGCCGACACCGACAACCCGGAGCTCGCGACCGAGTTCCTCTCGTTCATGACGCAGGCCGACACCATGGCCGAGTTCTGCGCGGCGACGAACGAGCTGCCCACCCGGTCCGACATCGACCCCGCGTCGATCGACTTCGCGGTGCGCCCGGACGTGATGCCCGTCTTCGTTGAGCAGGCCGCGACGATCACGCCGCGCGACGTGCAGCAGCTCACCTCGCCGTTCCTCGCGAAGATCTCCGTCGCGATGCAGGACCAGCTCGAGGAGGCGTTCGTCGGCGGACGCAGCACCGAGGAGACCCTCTCCGGCCTCGACGCGGCCATCCAGCAGGCGACCAGCTGATGACCGCCACCACCCTCCGCGGCCGGGCGGGATCCTCCGCCCGGCCGCGGTCGGCCCGCAGGCGCGAGGCCCTCGCCGGCTTCGGCTTCGTCGGCCCGAACCTGCTCCTGATGGCGCTGTTCCTGTTCGTGCCGATCCTCTGGGCGATCCAGCTCTCGTTCCAGGAGTCGCGCGGCTTCGGCACGCCCGAGTGGGTCGGCTTCGCGAACTACCTGCGGATGGGCGCCGACCCGCTGTTCTGGCAGAGCCTGGGCAACACGCTCCTCTTCACCGCGGTCACCGTGCCGCTCGAGCTCGCCGGCGGCCTCGGCCTGGCCGTGCTGCTCAACTCCGTGCTGCCCGCCCGCGGGATCTTCCGCACGGTGATCGTGCTGCCCCTGGTGATCTCGGGCGTCGCCTCCGGGATGATCGCGGTCACGATCTTCAGCGAGTCCTCGGGCATCGTGAACAAGGTGCTGAGCTCGCTGGGCGCCTCGCCGGTCGCGTGGCAGTCGGACGGCTCCGCGGCGATGATCTCGGTGATGCTGACCGCGGTGTGGCTGCGGATCGGCTTCAACATGGTGATCTACCTGGCGGGCCTGCAGAGCGTCTCGCCCGAGCTCTACGAGGCCGCACGGATCGACGGAGCGACGCGCTGGCAGCAGTTCCGCGCACTGACGGTGCCGCTGGTCGGCCCGTCCACCTTCTTCCTGCTGATCATGAACGTGATCGCCTCGTTCCAGGTCTTCGACATCGTCTTCGTGATGACGGGCGGCGGCCCCGGCTTCTCCACGTCGGTGCTCGGCACCTACGCGTACCGCAACGGCTTCCAGGTCCGCGAGCAGGGCTACGGCGCCGCGCTCGGCGTCGTCATCCTGCTGGTCTCCCTCGCCTTCACCTATCTGCAGTGGCGCACGAGCCGCACGCGCGACCTCGTCGACTAGGAGCCCTCATGTCGTCCTCCACCGCCACCACGCCCGCCGCGGTCGCCGCGGCCACCGCCCGCGAGACCCCGCGCCGGCGTCCCTCCCGCCGCGACGGCTCCCGCTCCGGACTCGTCGTCCGCCTCGTCGTCGCGATCGTCGCCTCGGCGGTCGTGTTCTTCCCGCTGTACTGGATGCTCGTCATCGCCTTCTCGCCGCGCGGCGAGGTGTTCGCGCCCGGCCCGCCCCGCTTCTGGCCGAGCGAGATCTCGTTCGAGAACTTCGCGACGGTGTTCGCGCGCTTCCCCGTGGGCGAGTGGTTCGTCAACTCGGTCGTGATCGGGGTGTTCGTCACGGTGTTCACCGTCGTGGTGAACCTGCTGGCCGGCTGGGGCTTCGCGCGGCTGCGCTTCCCCGGGCGGAACCTGCTGTTCCTGCTCGCACTGGCCACGATGATGATCCCGGTGCAGGCGATCATGGTCGCGCAGTTCAAGCTCGTGACCGGACTGCAGATCTACGGCACCTACTGGTCGGTGATCCTGCCCGGAGCAGCGGCGGCCTTCGGGATCTTCCTCGCCCGGCAGTTCTTCCTCTCCATCCCGGAGGAGCTGATCGAGGCGGCGCGGATCGACGGCGCCGGCCACCTGCGGGTGTTCCTGCAGATCGTGCTGCCGCTCTCGAAGCCGCTGATCGCCGTCCTGATCCTGCTGACTCTGCTCGGCAGCTGGAACGACTTCGCCTGGCCGCTGATCGCCCTGAAGGACAACGAGCTGTTCACGCTGCCGATCGGCCTGCTCTACCTCAAGGGCCAGTCGACGCCGGACTACAGCGCGAGCATGGCGCTGGCGCTGGTGTCGGTGCTGCCGATGGTGCTGCTGTTCCTGTGCTTCCAGCGCTACTTCGTGCAGGGGTTCGCGCGCAGCGGCATCCGGTGAGGTCGGGCGGCGGCACGGGCGGGGGCACGGGCGGAGTGGAGCGGTCGCCGCGGCGGGGCGCTCCTGACCGGACGGGGCAGGAGAGGACGTGGACGGAGAGGACAGAGCAGGGCCGGAGAGGACGGGGCAGGAGAGTGCCGACGGACGCGGCGGGCGGCGGGCGGCGGAGAACGTGAACCACGTGGAGGTCGTCCGGTCGTGATCTCTCGAGTTCGACGGCTCTCCTGCGCGGCGGGGGGCATCCGCCAGCCGGAGCGGGGCGGGAGCGGACCGGGACGGAGCGGACCGGGACGGAGGGGCGGACCGGGGACGGGGGCGGACCGGGGACAGGGGCGGACCGGGGACAGGGGCGGACCGGGACGCGGGCGGACCGGGACGCGGTGGCCGACGCCCCGAAGCGCCGAAGCACGACGGGACACGGGGCTCGAGGCTCGGAGCTCCGGGACACGGGGCTCGGGGCTCGGAGCTCGGGGCTCGGAACTCGAGGCTCGGAACTCGAGGCTCGACGAAGCGCCAACGTGCCGACGGACCTCGCGGCGCCGGAGGTGCGAGAGCGCGAGGGCGCCTGGGCGGGTCCAGGCACGGCGATGCACCGCCTCGCGGCCGACGGAGTGTCGGATCGACCGGCAGGTCGGGCTGCGGATCAGAACGGCGGAGACGCGTCCACGAACCGCGGCCGCGTCGGCGCCAGCAGCGAGGGCGACGGCCGAGGAGACGACGGTCGCGATGACCTCAGCTGCGATGACGAGGATCGTGGTGACAGCGGGTGCGGCTCGGGCTTCGGCTCCGGCTCCGTCTCCGACTCCGACTCCGACTCCGACTCCGGCTCCGACTCCGGCTCCGGCTCCGGCCGCGGCTCCGGCTCCGGCTCCGGTTCTTGCGCCGACTGCGGCGTCGGTCGTCGCGTGGGCGGCAGCGGAGCCCCGGGCAGCGCCCGCGGTCGGTCGGTGATCCGACGGCCCGTGGGGGTCGTCCAGACGACGGTGCCGTCCGGATGGAGGGCGTAGGTCCAGCGGTCGCCGTGGCGGACGTGGTGGTGCGCGACGCAGAGCGAGGCCAGGTTGCCGAGGGCGGTCTCGCCTCCGTTCCGCCACTCGAGGGTGTGGTCGGCCTCGGCCGTCGAGGACGAGCGGGTGCAGCCGGGGAACCGACAGGTCCGGTCGCGCAGCTGCAGCTGGAGGCGCATCCGAGGGGGCGGGACGCGGAGGGTCCTGCCGACCGACGTCACCACTCCCGTGTCCGGATCGGTCAGCACCCGCGTGAAGGTGGCCGCCGTGCGGACGAGCTCCCGGGCGACGTCGGCGGGGACGAGACCGTAGCCGTCGAGTTCGGCCGGCGCGTCGTCGAGGCCGACGGCGGTGCTGGCGGCCAGGGTGAGGCGCACGTCGGCGCGGACTCCGGAGACGGAGGCGTGGATTCCGGAGACCGAGGCGGAGATTCCGGAGACCGAGGCGGGGACTGCGCTCGCTCCTTCGCCCGAGGATCCGTCTGCGGAGATGTCGCCGTCGATGAGCAGATCGACGAGTGCGTCGGCCCGCAGCTGCGCGAGCGTCCGGCCGTCGCCGAGGGAGATGTCAGCGTCTCCTCCGGCGCTGCCACCCGTCTCCGCGCCGAGCACGGCACCAGCACGCGCACCAGCACCAGCACCAGCACCAGCACCAGCGTCCGTTCCCGCACCGACTGCTACCCGGGCATCGCCACGGGCACCAGCACCGCTCTGTGCAGTCGCAGTCGCAGTCGCACTCGCACTCGCACTCGCACCTGCACCTGCACCTGCACCTGCACCTGCACCTGCACCTGCACCTGCACCTGCACCTGCACCTGCACCTGCACCTGCACCTGCACCTGCACCGAGCCCGATCCTCGCCGCGTCCGCCCCGTCGCGGAGCGAGCGGGCGATCCGGTCGAGACGGTTGTAGGCGCCGACCGCGACCGGGGCCGGCAGCAGGGCGCAGAGCGTGGCCATGCCGTCGGCCTCGGCGCCGAGCCACACGCTGCGGTCCTCGCGGGCGCGGGCGTGGCGCTCGGTGAACGGCTGCTCGTGCAGCTCGTCGCGCAGCCGCGCCACGGTCCGGCGGAGCTGGGTGGGCGTCTGCGAGAGCGCCGCGGTGGCCGCCCGCTCGTCGAAGGACGCGCGCGACGGAGCGGGGAGGGTCGCGGCGGCGGCGCAGACGACCTCGCCGGCCTCCCAGAGGATCCGGGCCTCGGCCAGGAGGGTGCGGGTCGCCGGGAGGTCCTCGATGAGGAGCCGAGCGTGCTCGAGACGCCGAGACGCCACGCGCTCCGACATCCCGAGCGCCGTCGCGAACTCGGCTCGGATCGAGCGCTCCACGAGGTCTCCCGCCTCGCTCCGGGAGAGACGACTCCCCCGCGCGAACGACTCCGGCACGAGCAGCGCTGCCCGGTACGCCGTGTGCAGGGCGACGGCCCCCGCGAGCAGCACCGGCGCCGAGGAGCGGGCGAGCCCCGCCGCGAGACCGGCGAGCGCGCGCACCGCGTCGAGCGTCTGCGCCGTCTCGCCCGCGCGCACCGCCTCGACCGCCTGCGCCGCGTCACCCGAACTTCTCATACGTGTATTGAATCAGCGACCACCGACATCGGGCCGGGGCCCGTGACCAGGATCGGGACAACGGAGCCGGTACCCCGCCTGTGGAGGGACGAACCGCCGGCGAGCGCGGGCT
>NZ_PSWK01000005.1:0-137911 GCF_002932735.1 Rathayibacter sp. AY1B7 | reverse complement strand
CGGCCGCCCCCTCCCGGCCCGCTCCCGTCGCCGATTCGGCCTTCGTGAGCGACGGGATGCGCATCGCCGGCGCCTGGGCCTGGCGCGTCCTCGTCGTGGTCGCGGCGCTCGCGGTGCTGGTGCTGCTCGTCATCGAGCTGCGGCTGATCGTCATCCCGCTCCTGCTCGCGATCGTGATCGCCGCCCTGCTCGTGCCGTTCTCGAGCTTCCTCCAGCGCCACCGCTGGCCCAAGTGGGCCGCCGTCGTCCTGGCGGAGCTGGGGATCGTCGTGGTGATCGGCGGGCTCCTCTTCCTCGTCGTCACCCAGGTCTACTCCGGCTTCGACGATCTCAGCCGGCAGACGGTGCAGTCCTACGACGACTTCAAGGCCTTCCTCCTCGAGTCGCCGCTCCACCTCACCGAGACCGACATCAACCAGTACGCGCAGCAGGCCCTCACGGCCCTGCAGCAGGACTCGGGGATGCTGGTCAGCGGCGCGCTCAGCGTCGGCTCGACCGTCGGCCACCTGCTGACGGGCGTGCTGCTCACCCTCTTCTCGACGCTGTTCATCCTCATCGACGGGCCGAACATCTGGAGCTGGGTCGTCCGCCTCTTCCCGCGCCGCGCCCGCGGAGCCGTCGACGGCGCCGGCCGCGCGGGGTGGGTGACGCTGACCAACTTCGTGAAGGTGCAGATCCTGGTCGCCTTCGTCGACGCGGTCGGCATCGGCCTCGGCTCCTTCCTCCTCGGCGTCCCGCTGGCCATCCCGATCGGCGTGCTCGTCTTCCTCGGCTCCTTCGTGCCGGTCATCGGCGCCGTGGTGACCGGGGCGCTGGCCGTCTTCATCGCGCTGGTCTACAACGGACCGCTGATCGCGCTCTTCCTGCTGATCGTCGTCCTCGCGGTGCAGCAGCTCGAGGGCCACATCCTCCAGCCGCTGATCATGGGGTCGGCGGTCAAGGTCCACCCGCTGGCCGTCGTGCTCGCGGTGGCAGGAGGCTCGATCATCGGCGGCATCGCCGGCGCCTTCTTCGCGGTGCCCGTCGTGGCCACGCTCAACGTCATGGTCAAGTACGTCGCGAGCGGAGCCTGGCGCTCGCCGACCCGAACCCCCGAGAGAGTTGCCGCAGAGCATGCAGACTAGCCGCGTCGTCGGACCCGCCCTCCACGAGTTCGAGGCGGCCCGCGCCGTCCTCGCCCCCGTCATCGCCGCCACCCCCATGGAGACGAGCACCTTCCTCGCGCAGGTCCTCGGCTCGCCCGTGTTCCTCAAGTGCGAGAACCTCCAGCGCACCGGCTCCTACAAGATCCGCGGAGCCGTGTTCCGAATGTCGCGGCTCACCCCGGAGGAGCGGGCCCGCGGAGTCGTGGCGGCCTCGGCCGGCAACCACGCGCAGGGCGTCGCCTACGCGGCGCGGGAGCTGGGGATCAAGGCCACGATCTTCATGCCGATCGGCGTCGCGCTGCCCAAGCTCGCGGCCACCCGCGACTACGGCGCGGACGTGGTGCTGAGCGGGCACATCTTCAACGAGGCGCTCGCGGCGGCGGCGGAGTTCGCCGAGCGCACCGGCGCGGTCTTCGTTCCACCCTACGACCACCCCGACGTGATCACCGGGCAGGGCACGGTCGGCCTCGAGATCCTCGAGCAGGCCCCCGCCGTCGAGACCATCGTGGTGCCCATCGGCGGGGGCGGCCTCATCGCCGGGGTCGCATCGGCGGCCAAGCAGAAGGCGGCCGAGGAGGGGCGCACGCTCCGCGTCATCGGCGTGCAGGCGGCCAACGCGGCGCCGTACCCCCTCTCGCTCGCGAGCGGCGAGCCGACCGCGATCACGATCTCTCCGACGATCGCCGACGGCATCGCCGTGGCGAAGCCGGGGCAGCTGAACTTCGCGATCGTCCGCGAGATGGTGGACGAGGTCGTCACCGTCGAGGACGACGACATCGCCCGGGCTCTGCTGGTGCTGCTGGAGCGGGCGAAGCTCGTGGTGGAGCCCGCGGGCGCGGTGGGCATCGCGGCGATCCTGACGGGGAAGATCCGCGACGCCGGAGCGACCGCGGTCATCCTGTCGGGCGGCAACATCGATCCGCTGATGATGGAGCGGGTGATCAGCCGGGGCCTGGCCGCGTCGGAGCGCTACCTCAAGATGAGCATCGGGCTGCCGGATCGTCCGGGGCAGCTGTCGCGCATCGCGGAGCTCATCTCGGAGGCGAACGCGAACGTGGTCGAGGTGCTGCACACCCGACACGGCCGGGGCCTGCAGATCAGCGAGGTCGAGATCGAGATCAGCGTCGAGACCCGCGGCCCCGAGCATGCCGACCGCGTCATCCAGGTCCTCACCGACGCCGGCTACGCCCCCCGCATCTCCCGCAACTGACCGCCTGTGGGCGCCGCGGTGTTCTCCGCAGAGCGGAGGACAAAGCCGGTACCGGCGATCTCGCGCCCTCGCCGTCGCCGCGAAGCCTGCGCGGCGCTCCCGTTCGGAGAGGGCTGATCGTGCGTCACAGCGCTCTCCGCAAGGCGGAGGAGGAAGCGGTACCGGCGGTGTCGCGCCCGACGCTGTCGCCGCGAAGCCGGCGCCCTCCGTCTGGAGAGGGCTGATCGTGTGTCGCGGCGTTCTCCGCAAGGCGGAGGAGGAAGCCGGTACCGGCGGTATCGCGCCCGACGCTGTCGCCGCGAAGCCGGCGCCCCCCGTCTGGAGAGGGCTGATCGTGCGTCGCGGCGTTCTCCGCAAGGCGGAGGAGGAAGCGATACCGGCGGTATCGCGCCCGACGACAACGCCGCGGAGAGCGCCGCGACGTGCGATCAGTGGCCGGACCAGGTCTCGACGTTGGCGACGCGGACCTCGATCTCCCGCCCGTTGGGTGCCGTGAAGCGGGCGGTGTCGCCGACGTTCAGGCCCATGATCGCCGATCCGAGGGGGCTCTGGGGGCTGTAGACGTCGAGGTCGCTCTCGCCCGCCATCTCGCGGTTGCCGAGGAGGAAGCGGGACTCGTCGCCGGCGATCTCGGCGGTGATGATGGTGCCGGCCTCGACGACTCCGTGGCTCTCGGGGGGCGTGCCGATCTCGGCTTCGCGGAGGAGGGAGGTCAACTGGCGGATGCGGGCCTCGATCTTGCCCTGCTCGTCCTTCGCGGCGTGGTAGCCGCCGTTCTCCTTCAGGTCGCCCTCCTCGCGGGCGACCTCGATGCGCTTGGCGATCTCCTCGCGTCCGTTGGTGGACAGCTCGGTGAGCTCCGCCTCGAGGCGGTCGTACGACTCCTGGGTCATCCAGGTCACCTGTGACTGGTCGGCCATGGTGGGCTCCTGCTCTGCGGGCCGCGCTCGCGGCGCCCGGCAGCACCGTGCGGAGGTCTCCGCGTCCGGCGGTGGGGACGGCCGGCGTCAGGCGGCGGTGGGAATGGCGAGGCCCCGACGAGTCCGTCAGGGCTTCGGGCAAGCCTACGGGAGCCAGCAGGAGGAGATCAAACCTGTGTTCGCGAGCTCGGTGGTGCGGACGGTCTCCGTGTAGGAGCGGAAGCGCTCCGTCGAGGCGGGGTACTCCACGACCAGCCAGCCGACCACGGCGGACTGCTCGTTGAGGGCCTGGACCGCGCAGGCGACCTCGCGGCCGACGGGCGCGGTGAGGTCGAAGGAGACGGTGACGGTGCGGTCGTCGACGACCTGGTGCGCGGTGTCCTGGACGTCCACTCCGCCGCGTGCTCCGTCGAGGCCGGCCCAGACGACCCAGGCGGCGAAGACGGCGACGAAGGCGAGCGCGACGCCGCCGAAGAGCCAGCGGTTCCCGCGGCGGGTGCGCGTCGTGCGGCCGTAGCGGGTGGCGAGGGGTCCAGCGGCGCGGACGGCGTCCGGATCGAGCGCGGGCGCGGCGGCTCCCTCGACGCTCTCGGACGTGCGGGCGGCCACGGAACTCCCTGGGTGATGCGTCTACTCTGGACGGGTGGCGCGCGTCCTCCGCGGACGGGAGCGCCGATCCCATTAAACCCCGAGGAATCGAGCGATCGTGTCCCAGGCCGTCGAGGTCTCCGTCGATTCGGAGGTGCGGGACACTCCGCGCCTCCTCGCCGTGCACGCCCATCCTGACGACGAGTCGAGCAAGGGCGCGGCGACGCTGGCCGCCTACGCCTCGCGGGGCGCCGAGGTCATGGTCGTCTCCTGCACCGGAGGCGAGGCCGGCTCCGTGCTGAACGAGGGCCTCGAGGCCCGCGCGCACGCCGAGCGCGACATCGGCGGCCTCCGCCGGTACGAGATGGCGGCCGCTCGCGAGGCGCTCGGCGTCGAGCACGCCTGGCTCGGCTTCGTTGACTCCGGCATGCCCGAGGACGGGAAGGTCGACGCCGCCTCGTTCGCGGGCCTGCCGCTCGCCACGGCCGCCGCTCCGCTCGTGCGCCTGGTCCGCCGGTTCCGGCCGCACGTGATCATCAGCTACGACGAGAACGGCGGCTACCCGCACCCCGACCACATCCGCGCCCACCAGGTCGCCGTCGACGCGTACCGCGCGGCGGGCCTCGCCGAGGAGTACCGGGGCACGGGCGCTCCGTGGTCGATCTCGAAGCTGTACTACGACCGCGTCTTCAGCGGCCAGAAGCTGCGGGCGATCGCCGAGCACCTGCGCTCGATCGACCCGGAGGACCCGCGCCTGTCGGTCTTCGAGGAGATGAAGCGCTGGAACGAGGACACCCCGTACCTCGCGACCACGCGGGTCGTGATCTCCGGCTTCCACGATCGGCGCGATGCGGCGCTGCTCGCCCACGCCAGCCAGGTCGCTCCGGACAACGCCTTCTTCTTCCTCCCGCACGAGGCGATCGACGCCGCCTGGCCGACCGACGACTTCCAGCTCGTCGAGAGCCGGGTCGACGCGCCGACGCCCGAGACGGATCTCTTCGCCGGTCTCGACCTGGCCGAGCTCGCCCCGGGCCCGACCGCGGTCGTCCCGCCGATCGCTCCCGACCCCGAGCCCTCGGGGGACGCCCCGGTGTCCCCGGAGCCCGACGGCTCCGGCGTCGTCGTCGCCGACGAGGTGCGCGCGTGATCGCCGGGCTGCTCGAGGGCGCCCAGCGCGCCGTCGTCCTCGCCTCCACGACGGTGCCGACCCCGGGTCCCGAGTTCAACGAGGACACGGTCACGCCGGGCCTCTTCGGCTTCATCACGATGCTCGTGATCGCTCTGGCCGCCGTCCTCCTCGCGCTCGACATGGTCCGGCGCGTGCGGCGCACCACCTACACCGCCCAGGTGAAGGAGCGGCTCGACGCCGAGGAGGCGGAGCGCAACGAGGGCTGAGCCCGGCCCACACCGGTGGGCCCCGGCCCCGCTAGGCGTTGTACGCGGGGTTGAGCGAGACGATCAGCGCCGCCGTCCAGTGGCAGAGGAACGCCACGGCCGTGAGCGCGTGGAAGATCTCGTGGAAGCCGAAGACGCCCGGGACCGGGTTGGGCTTCTTGATCCCGTAGATCACGGCTCCGGCGGAGTAGCAGAGCCCGCCGACGAGGACGAGCACCATCATCGTCGCGCTGGCCTCGAAGAGCGGACCGAGGTACATCACGGCCGCCCAGCCCAGCAGCAGGTAGAGCGGCACGTAGAGCCAGCGCGGCGCCCCGATCCAGAAGACGCGGAAGCCGATCCCGAGCAGCGCCCCCGCCCAGACCAGGACCAGCAGGAGCGTGCCCTGCGCGGGCGGCAGGGCGAGCACGGCCAGCGGCGTGTAGGTGCCGGCGATCAGCAGGAAGATGTTGGCGTGGTCGATCCGCTTGAGGATCATCTTCGTCCGCGGCTTCCAGTCGAAGCGGTGGTACAGAGCGGAGTTCCCGAAGAGCAGGAGCGACGTGGTCGCGAACACCGCGGCCGCCCACTTCGCCGCGGTCCCCTCCGCGACCACGATCAGCACCACTCCGGCGACGATCGCGAGCGGGAAGAGGCCGGCGTGGATCCAGCCGCGCCAGGTGGGCCGGACCTCCGCCGAGGAGTCGTGCTCGATCGCGTCCTCGACGAGGGGGAGGGCGGGCAGGTCCGGGCCGTCCGCTCCGACGGCGTCTCCGCCGCGGTCGGTGCGGGCGCGGGGATCGGACGGGGGAGGCGTCGGCCGCTGGCTCATGCCGGACAGACTACGACGCCGTCCCGGGCCGACGCCGAGCGCCGCCGGGCTTCGAGGAGCGCCCCGGGTCGACTACCGTGTCACTGTGCCGAAGCCGAGACTGCCTGTGGGAAGGGACCTCCTCTACGGCGTCTACAAGAAGCGCCTCCGCTCGAGCCTTCCTCCCGACTCCCTGCCGAACCACGTCGCGATGATCATCGACGGCAACCGGCGCTGGGCGCGGCAGCGGGCCCTCGAGACCGCCGCGCACGGCCACCGGGCCGGCGCCGCCAAAGTGCACGAGTTCCTGCAGTGGTGCGACGAGCTCGGCGTGCGCCACGTCACCCTCTACCTGCTCTCGCAGGACAACCTCGTCGGCCGCGACAGCAGCGAGCTGACCGAGCTGATCGCGATCATCGCCGACCTCGCCGAGGAGGTCTCGCAGCAGCCCGACTGGCGCGTGCAGCACGTCGGCTCCGACGAGGGCCTCCCGCCCTCGCTCGTGGCCGCGCTCGACACGGCGGAGGCGCGCACCGCCTCCCACACGGGCCTGCACGTCAACCTCGCGGTCGGCTACGGCGGGCGGCACGAGATCGCCCAGGCCGTGCGGAGCATCCTGGAGGAGCACGGCAAGCGCGGCTCCTCCATCGAGGACGTCGCGGGCCTGCTGACCCCGGAGCTCATCGGCGAGCACCTGTACACCAGCGGGCAGCCCGACCCCGATCTGGTCATCCGCACCTCGGGGGAGCAGCGCCTCTCCGACTTCATGCTCTGGCAGAGCGCGCACAGCGAGTTCTACTTCATGGAGGCGCTCGGCCCCGACATCCGCGAGGTCGACTTCCTCCGCGCGCTCCGCGACTACGCCGGACGGCACCGCCGCTTCGGCAGCTGACCTCGCGGCTCCTGCCGCACCACCGACCGGAAGGGCCGGCATGAGCTCGAACGAGGCCACCTCCACCACGACCGAGGACTACCTCGCCGGCTTCGGCGAGGAGACCGGGTACCTCGACTTCGGCCGGGTGGGCCCGCTCTCGGCGACCGTCGCCGCCGAGCAGGAGGCGGCCGTCGAGCTGCTGGTGCGCGCGCGCAGCGGCACCCTCGACGAGCTGTTCCGGCAGGACGAGCGCGTCCGGGAGGCGGCGGCGGCGCTCGTGCGCGTCCCCGCCGACAGCGTCGTCTTCCAGCCCAACACCTCGACCGGCCTCCTGCACGCGCTGTTCGGCGCCTCGGGCGCGGTGCTGCTGTCGGCCGCGGAGTTCCCGAGCCTGCCGTTCGCGGCGGTGCGCTCGGCGCAGGCTCTCGGCTCGGTGGAGCCCCGCTGGCTGCGGACCGAGCAGGGACGGGTGACGCCGGAGGCGGTCCGCGAGCAGCTCACGGACGACGTGACGACCGTCGCGGTGAGCCTGGTCGACTCCCGCACCGGCTACCTCGCGGACGTCGCGGCGATCCGCGACGTGATCGGCGACCGGATGCTCGTCCTCGACGCGATCCAGGGCTTCGGCGTCGTCGACGCGCCCTACGAGCTGGCGGACGTGGTCGTCACCGGCGGCCAGAAGTGGCTCCGCGCCGGCTGGGGGACGGGCTTCCTCGCGCTCAGCGAGCGGGCGCTGTCGCGGCTGACCCCGGTGCTCTCCGGCTGGACGGGATCGGAGCAGGCGGAGCCGTGGGACGAGGTGGCTCCGCCGCGCGGCGACGCCCGCGCCTTCAGCATCAGCAACCCGGACCCGATCGCCCAGGCCCGGCTCGCGTCGGCGCTGGAGGAGGTCGCCGCGGTCGGGCAGTCGACGATCGCCGCGCTCGTGGCGGAGCGGGTCAGCGCGATCGTCGACCTCGCGGACGAGTTCGGGCTGGCGGTCGTGGGCTCCCGCGGCGAGCACGAGCGCGCCGGCATCGTGGTCGTCGAGCCGGAGCCGGAGGAACTGGCCCCGCTGGCGGCCTCCCTCGCCGCGCACGGCGTCACCGCGCGCCTGCGTCCGAGCACCGTCCGCTTCAGCGCGCACGCCGGCACCACCGACGCGACCCTCGCGCTGCTCCGCGCCGCCCTGATCTCGTCGGCCACGAGCATCGACTACTAGGCCGGATTCCGCGCGTTCACACGCTGGTTACACATTCGTAGCGGTGAGAAGCACACGGATGTCATTCGCCGGGTTAGGTTCGAGTCATCAGGTACAGCGCCTGGTCGAGACGGCCACAGAAGTACGGCTCGACATCGCGCAGACGCCGAAGGGACACTGCGCGGTGCACGACACGCACCGATGAGACCGGCTCGAGGACATGAGCCGGGGGCTCCGGCCCCCGGAGTGTGGAGAGTCGTCGTGACAGTTCCCCAGGGCATGGATCCGCAGACCGGGACGCAGGGCGGCGTCCACCGCCGTGTCCAGCACGGCTCCTCGGATCCGGCCGATCAGCTCCTCCGAACCTACGTCCTGGACACCTCGGTGCTGCTGTCGGATCCCTCCTCGATGTTCCGGTTCGCGGAGCACGCCGTCGTGCTGCCGATCGTCGTCATCAGCGAGCTCGAGGGAAAGCGCAACGATCCCGAGATCGGCTACTTCGCCCGGCAGGCCCTGCGCCGCCTCGACGAGCTGCGCGTGCAGCACGAGCGCCTCGACTTCCCCATCGCCGTCGGCCGGGGCGGCACGCTCCGCGTCGAGCTCAACCACTCGAACATGTCGGTGCTGCCGAGCGGGCTCCAGATGGGCGACAACGACGCGAGGATCCTCGCCGTCGCGCTCAACCTGCAGAGCGAGGGCGCCGCGGTCACCGTCGTGTCCAAGGACATGCCGATGCGCGTGAAGGCCGCCTCCATCGGCCTCGCCGCGGAGGAGTACCTGGCCGAGCAGGCCCCCGAGTCCGGTTGGACCGGCATGGACGACGTGACGCTCGGCGGCGACGCGATGAGCGAGCTCTACGACCGCGAGCGGCTCTTCACGGACGTCGTGGCCGACATCCCGGTCAACACCGGGCTCGTCGTCCACTCCGACCGCGGCTCCGCTCTCGCGAGGGTCACCGGCAAGCGGCAGATCACGCTGGTCCGCGGCGACAAGGACGTGTTCGGCCTGCATGGGCGGTCGGCGGAGCAGCGGCTCGCGATCGACCTGCTGCTCGACCCGGAGGTCGGCATCGTCTCGCTCGGCGGCCGGGCCGGCACCGGCAAGTCGGCGCTGGCGCTCTGCGCGGGCCTGGAGGCGGTGCTGGAGAAGCGCCAGCACAAGAAGATCATGGTCTTCCGGCCGCTCTACGCGGTGGGCGGCCAGGACCTCGGCTTCCTGCCCGGCGACGCGGCCGAGAAGATGAACCCCTGGGCGCAGGCGGTCTTCGACACGCTCGGGGCGCTGGTGTCGCAGAACGTGCTCGACGAGGTGATCGAGCGCGGGATGCTCGAGGTGCTGCCGCTCACGCACATCCGCGGGCGCTCGCTGCACGACGCGTTCGTGATCGTCGACGAGGCGCAGTCGCTGGAGCGGAACGTCCTGCTCACGGTGCTCTCGCGGGTCGGGCAGAACTCCCGGGTGGTGCTGACCCACGACGTGGCGCAGCGCGACAACCTCCGGGTCGGCCGGCACGACGGGGTCGCCTCCGTGATCGAGACGCTGAAGGGCCACCCGCTGTTCGCGCACGTCACGCTGACCCGCTCCGAGCGCTCGGCGATCGCCGCTCTGGTCACCGAGATGCTGGAGTCGAACGAGCTCGCCTGACGGGCTCGCCGTGCGTCCGGCCCGTGGGATCCGAGGATCCCCGGGCCGGGCGCGTCCCTGCAGGGCACCGGGGCGTAGCGTGGACGGGTGAGCATCCTCGACGATGCGCTCCTCGAGCGCTTCCGCACCCGCGCGGCCGACTACGACGAGCGCAACGCGTTCTGCGCGGACGACCTGGAGGAGCTGCGCTCGATCGGGTACCTGGCGCTGCTCGTCCCCGAGGAGCTCGGCGGTGCCGGCCTCGGCCTGGAGCAGGCGGCCGCCGAGCAGAAGCGCCTCGCGACGGCCGCGCCCGCGACCGCGCTCGCCGTCAACATGCACCTGGTCTGGACCGGGATCGCGCGACTCCTGCTCGAGCGGGGCGACGACTCCCTCCGCTCGGTCCTCGTCGACGCCGCGGCGGGTCACGTCTTCGCCTTCGGCAACAGCGAGGCGGGCAACGACCTGGTGCTCTCGGACTCGCTGACGCGGGCGGAGCCGCTCGGGGACGGCGGCTACCGCTTCACCGGCACGAAGGTCTTCACCTCCCTCGCGCCCGCTTGGACGCGGCTCGGCGTGTTCGGCCGCGACGACAGCGGGTCGGAGCCGCGGCTCGTGCACGGCTTCGTGCACCGTGAGCGCCCGGACTCGCCGGTCGCCGGGCTCGAGGTCCGCGACGACTGGGACACGCTCGGCATGCGGGCGACCCAGAGCCGCACGACGGTGCTCGACGGCGTCGTCGTCCCGGCCGAGCGGATGATCCGCTCGCTGCCCGTCGGACCGACCGCCGACCCCTTCGTCTTCGCCGTCTTCGCGGCCTTCGAGCTGCTGATCTCCTCGGTCTACCTCGGTGTCGCGCAGCGCGCGCTCGAGCTCGCCGTCGCCTCCGTCCGCCGACGGACCTCCCTCCGGGCGGGAGGGCGGCCACTGGCGGAGGACCCCGAGGTGCGGCACCGGGTCGCTGAGACCGGGATGCTGCTCGACGGGCTCGAGGCGCCCCTGCGCTCGGCGGCGGCCGACGTGGACGCGCTCGTCGACCGCGGCGTGCGCTGGTTCCCCTCGCTGGTCGGGGTGAAGATCCGCACCACGGAGGGAGCGCTCCGCGTGGTCGAGAGCGCCGTCCGGATCGCGGGCGGCTCGGCGTACCAGCGCCGGTCGGAGCTCGGTCGCCTCCACCGAGACGTGCTCGCCGGGCAGTTCCACCCCTCCGACGACGCGTCGGCGCACGGCGCCTGGGCGTCGCTCCTGCTGGGACCGCTGCCGCCGCACGACTGAGGCCGGGATGGGACCCGCCGCCGCCCGAGCACGCCGGCGGGCCGCCCTGTGGAGAACTCCGACGCCCCGAGGGCGTCGCCCCCTAGTCTCGGCGGATGCTCCGCGGATCTCTGCTCGACCGGGCCGCCCTGCTCCTCGGCGCCCTGGTGCTCCTCCTGATCGGGGGCCCGCACCTCGGTCGGGCGCCCGGCCTCGTCCCGGTGGCGCTCGCGAGCGTGCCGCTGGTGCTGGCGGACGTGCGCGGGCACCGGCTCCCGAACGCGGTCACGCTCCCGCTGCTGGTGGTCGGAGCCGTCCTCGCGCCCACGGCGGGGACGCTTCTCGCCGTCCTCGCGACGGTGCTGTGCCTGGGCGTGCTGCATGCGGCGGGCGGGCTGGGCCTCGGCGACGTGAAGCTCCAGGCGGCCCTCGCACCGCCGCTCGCGGCTCTCGGACCCGAGCAGGTCGTCGCCGCGCCCGCTGTCGGCTTCGCGGTGGCAGGGCTGTGGGTGCTCGTGCTGCGCGTCCGCGGACGGGTCGCGTTCGGACCGTTCCTGCTCACGGGGTTCTGGCTGGTGCTCTGACGGCCCGCCTCCGCGCCGAGCGCAGGGACGGGCCGTCGGAGGGCCGGGCTCAGCCGGGGTGGGTCATCGACATGACGTCGAGGGCGCTGTCGAGCTGCTCCTCCGTCACCTCGCCGCGCTCGACGAAGCCGAGGTCCACGACCGACTCTCGGACGGTGATCCCCTTGGCGACCGAGTTCTTCGCGACCTTGGCGGCGGCCTCGTAGCCGATCACCTTGTTGAGCGGCGTGACGATCGAGGGGGAGGACTCGGCGAGGGCGCGGGCGTGCTCGACGTCGGCCTCGAGGCCGTCGACGGTCTTGTCGGCGAGCAGCACGGCGGAGTTCGCGAGCAGGCGGATCGACTCCAGCAGCGCCGTCCCCATGACGGGGATCGCGACGTTGAGCTCGAAGGCGCCCGAGGCGCCCGCCCAGGCGATGGTGGCGTCGTTGCCGATCACGCGCGCGCAGACCATGAGGACGGCCTCTGGGATCACCGGGTTCACCTTGCCGGGCATGATCGAGGATCCGGGCTGGAGGTCGGGGATCCGCAGCTCTCCGAGGCCGGTGTTGGGGCCGGAGCCCATCCAGCGGAGGTCGTTGTTGATCTTGGTCAGGCTCACCGCGAGCACGCGCAGCGCTCCGGAGGCCTCGACCAGCGAGTCCCGCGCGCCCTGGGCCTCGAAGTGGTTGCGGGCCTCGGTGACGGGCAGGCCCGTCTCCTCCGCGAGGCGCGCGATGACCTTCTGCGGGAATCCGGCGGGGGTGTTGATCCCGGTGCCGACCGCGGTGCCGCCGAGCGGGACCTCGGCGACGCGGGGGAGCGCCGACTGCACGCGCTCGATGCCGAGGCGGATCTGCGCGGCGTAGCCGCCGAACTCCTGGCCGAGCGTGACGGGGGTGGCGTCCATCAGGTGGGTGCGGCCGGCCTTGACGACCTCGGCCCACTGCTCCGCCTTGACCTCGAGCGACTCGGCGAGCTGCTCGAGCGAGGGGATCAGCGACTCGATGAGCGCGCCGGTGACGGCGACGTGGACCGAGGTGGGGAACACGTCGTTGGAGGACTGCGAGGCGTTGACGTGGTCGTTCGGGTGCACGGTGCGTCCGAGGGCCGTGGTCGCCAGCGAGCCCAGCACCTCGTTCATGTTCATGTTCGAGGACGTGCCCGAGCCGGTCTGGTACACGTCGATCGGGAAGTGCGCGTCGTAGCCGCCCCCGACGACGAGGTCGGCCGCGTCGGCGATCGCCGTGGCGATGTCGGCGTCGAGCACGCCCAGCTCGGCGTTGGCCAGCGCCGCCGCCTTCTTGATGCGCGCGAGGGCCGCGATCTGGGCCGGCTCGAGCCCCGCACCCGAGATCGGGAAGTTCTCGACCGCCCGCTGGGTCTGCGCGGCGTAGAGGGCGTCGCGGGGGACCCGCACCTCGCCCATCGTGTCGTGCTCGATGCGGAAGTCGCCGGAGTCGTCGGTCGGGGAGTGATCCACCACGCTGTGTTCGTCCTTGTCTGATCGGTTGGTGCTGTGCTGTCCGGAGCCGCTCACGCGGGATCCGATCCCACCGCGCTCGGAGCGGCGGCGGAGGAGGCCGAGCCGGAGTCGCGCTCCTGCTCGGAGACGTAGGGGCTGAGCTCGGGCGGATCGATGCCGAGCACGACATCGGACATCACGGTGCCGTCCGAGAGCCGGTAGTTGGCGCCCACGAGGGCGAGCCGCCCGGTCGCGACAGCGTCGGCGATCAGCGGGGAGCGCTGGAGCAGCTCGGCGACCGTGTCGCGCAGGTGCTCGCGGCCGACGGCCAGCGCGTCGGTCGCCGACGGGTCGACGAGCACGCGGCCGTCCGGCTGGGCGCCCACGAGGCGGCGCACCGCGGGGATGATCGGCTCGATCAGGTGCTCGATGTGCGGGGGGAGCCGCTCGGCGCCGGGCGCCTGCGACTGGATCGCCGCCCGGACCGCTCCGCACTCGTCGTGGCCGAGCACGAGCAGCACCTTCACGCCGAGGACGGCGACGCCGTACTCCAGCGAGCCGATGATGGAGTCGGCGATCACCTGGCCGGCGTTGCGGACGACGAAGAGGTCGCCGAGCCCCAGGTCGAAGATGATCTCGGCCGCGAGGCGGGAGTCGCTGCAGCCGAAGAGCGCGGCGAGCGGGGCCTGCGCGGCGGCGAGCTCGGCGCGGCGCTCGACGTCCTGGCGGGGGTGGCGGGGCTCGCCTGCGACGAAGCGCTGGTTGCCGCGGAGCATCTCCTTCCAGACCCACGCCGGCGGGCGGGACTCGCGGGGGACGGTGCTGCTGGTTCCGAGGCTCATCGGGACTCCTCCTGGCCGATCTGCGGGGTGATGGCGTCCACGACCAGGCGGATCTCGTCCGTCGGGGCCGTGCCGTAGACGAGGTAGGTGCTGGAGCCCTCCGTCGTCTCGAGTGCGTAGGGCGTGTTGCCGGTGTCGTCGCCGGAGTCGCGGTGGTCGTAGACGGTCCAGTCGCGGCCGTCGATCGTCTCGACGCCGGTCGCCGCCCGGCGGTCGAGCTGCGTCGCGACCCAGGCCGCGTCCGCGTCGAGCCCCTGGCTCAGGCCGATGTAGCCCGCCTTCGGGGTGATCAGGCCGACGTACCAGTAGTCGGTGCCGTTCTCGCGGCGGAGCTCGGCCGCGTTGGCCTTCCAGCCGTCGGGCAGGGAGGGCACGGCGAGCGTCTGCTCCTCGCCCAGCTGGACCTGTGCGGCGACGCGGGGGACGTCGACCGAGGAGAGCTCCACGGTGTCGCCGCGGGGGACGAGCAGGACGATGAGCGCTACGGCGCCGACGGTCGCGAGCAGCGAGAAGACGAGGTTGTTGACCGTCTTGCGCTGACGGTAGAGCCGGGAGTTCTCGGCCTTGCGTGCGGCCGTCTCGGCCGCCGTCTCCGGGCGCCCGAGCTCGGCGACGACCCGCGCGGGCTTCGCGCGGCTCATCCGGCGGCCGCCCCTCCGGAGCGGGCCGCGTCCAGCCGGGCGCGTGCTCCGATCAGCCACTCCTCGCAGCGGGCGGCGAGGGCCTCGCCGCGCTCCCACAGGGCGAGCGAGCGCTCGAGGGTGGAGCTGCCCTGCTCGAGCTCGGAGACGACGCGGACGAGCTCGTCGCGCGCCTGCTCGTAGGAGAATCCCGAGACGTCGGAGTCGGTCGCCGGGGCGTCGGGGGAGTCGGGCATGGGTCTGATCCTATCGATCGGGGCTGAGGGGGGACGGGTGGCGCGGCGGGCTCAGGACCGGCCGGCGGGATCGCCGGTGGGCCCCTCGGAGCGGGCGCCGACGGCCCCCTCCGCGAGCGTGAGGACGAGTGCGCCGCCGGCCGGCGCGTCGCCGGGTGCCCGGACGACGTGCCCGGCCGCGTTCTGGACGATCGCGTAGCCGCGGTCGAGGGTGTCCTGGGGGGAGAGGGCGCGCAGGTGGCCGTGCAGGCGCTCGACCTCGAGGTGCGCGCGCTCGAGGCGGCGGTCCACCAGCTCGGCGCCGCGCGCGACCCAGCGGGTCAGCTCCTCGGAGTGCCGGTCGACCAGCACGTGCGGCTGGGCGAGCACCGGCCGCGAGCGCAGCTGCGAGAGCCGGTCGATCTCGTGCGAGACGAGCCCGCTCACGCGGCCGGTCATCCGCAGCCGGGCCTGCTGCACGCGCAGCAGCTCGTCGGAGACGTCGGGCACGACCCTCTTCGCGGCGTCGGTGGGAGTGGAGGCGCGCAGGTCGGCGACGTCGTCGAGCAGCGGGCGGTCGGCCTCGTGGCCGATCGCGCTGACGACCGGAGTGGAGCAGGCGGCGACGGCGCGCACGAGCGCCTCGTCGCTGAAGCCGAGCAGGTTCTGGAAGTCGCCGCCTCCGCG
Source organism: Rathayibacter sp. AY1B7 (assembly GCF_002932735.1). NCBI lineage: Bacteria > Bacillati > Actinomycetota > Actinomycetes > Micrococcales > Microbacteriaceae > Rathayibacter > Rathayibacter sp. AY1B7. Next base: position 122,519 of record NZ_PSWK01000005.1, on the reverse strand, counting down.
GGCGATCACGATCACGTCGATGCTGTCGTCGGCCTCGAGGGTCCGCAGGGCCGAGAGCACCTCCGGGACCGTCCGGTCGCCCTGCACGGCCGAGTGGACCACCCGGAAGCGCACCGCCGGCCAGCGCAGCTGCGCGTTCCGCAGCACGTCCTTCTCGGCGTCCGAGTCCTTGCCGGTGATGAGGCCCACGCCGTGCGGGAGGAACGGCAGCGGCTTCTTGCGGGAGGCGTCGAACAGCCCCTCCGACGCCAGCTGCCGGCGGAGCCGCTCGAGCTTCTCGAGCAGATCGCCCAGGCCGACGTGGCGCATCTCGAAGACCTGCATCGAGAGCGTGCCGCCCTTGACCCAGTAGTTGGGCTTCACCAGCGCGATGACCCGATCGCCCTGCTTGAGGTCGGCCGGGAGGCGGCTCCGCACCGACGACCAGACGGTGAAGCCGACCGTCGCGTCTCCGGACAGGTCCTTCAGCTTCCCGTAGACGTTGCCGCCGGACGCGCCCCACTGGGTGATCTCGCCCTCGACCCACGCGGTGCCGAGGCGCTCGATCCAGCCCTTGATCTTGCTGGCGAGCAGGCCGACCGGCCAGGGTGCGTCGGCGGTGGGTGGGGCGTCGGTCATCGCTGCCTCTGCTCGGAGGGACGGGGGGAACGGGAGTGCCCTCCCGCGACGACAACGGTACGGGACGGGTCCGACACCGGGACGGTCCGGCACAGGATGCACCACGTAGAATCAGGGGGTGAGCCAAGTCCCGATCAGCCTGCCCATGCCGCGCATGCCCCGCGCCACAGGGCGTCTGCGCGACGTCCCCGTCGAGGGCCGCAAGCGCGTCCTCCTCGCCGCGCCCCGCGGCTACTGCGCCGGAGTCGACCGCGCGGTCGTCGCCGTCGAGAAGGCCATCGAGCACTACGGTGCCCCGGTCTACGTGCGCAAGCAGATCGTGCACAACGTGCACGTCGTCTCCACGCTCGAGAGCCAGGGTGCCATCTTCGTCGACGAGGTCGACGAGGTGCCCGAGGGATCGCACATCGTCTTCAGCGCGCACGGCGTCTCACCGGCCGTCGTCCAGGGCGCGGCCGACCGCGGTCTCCAGGCGATCGACGCGACCTGCCCCCTGGTGACGAAGGTGCACCGCGAGGCCGTCCGCTTCGCGCGCGACGACTTCGAGATCCTCCTCATCGGCCACGAGGGCCACGAGGAGGTCGAGGGCACCGCGGGCGAGGCTCCCGATCACGTCACCCTCGTCGGCAGCCCCGACGACGTGCCGAACATCGTCGTGAAGGACCCGGACAAGGTCGTCTGGCTCTCGCAGACGACGCTCTCGGTCGACGAGACGATGGAGACGGTGCGCCGCCTCCGCGAGCGCTTCCCCAACCTGCAGGACCCGCCGAGCGACGACATCTGCTACGCCACGCAGAACCGCCAGGTCGCGATCAAGAAGGTCGCCGCGGGCGCCGAGCTGGTCATCGTCGTCGGCTCCGCGAACTCCTCCAACTCCGTGCGCCTCGTCGAGGTCGCCCTCGAGTACGGCGCGAAGGCCGCCTACCGGGTCGACTACGCCAGCGAGATCAAGCAGGAGTGGCTCGAGGGCATCCGCACCGTCGGCGTCACCAGCGGCGCCTCGGTGCCCGAGGTGCTCGTCCAGGAGGTCCTCGACGACCTCGCCGCCGCCGGGTACGGCGATGTCGAGGAGGTCAAGACGGCGGAGGAGGACCTGATGTTCTCGCTTCCCAAGGAGCTGCGCAAGGACGTCGCCGGCAAGCGCGACGCCCGCGGCGTCGGTGGACGCATCAGCGCGGGAGCGGGCGCCTAGAGCGTTCCGGCCCGGACACGGAAGAGGCCGCCCTCCCTCGGGAGCGGCGGCCTCTTCCGTGTGCGGTGGAACGGGGATCGACGCTAGACGTCGGTGCCGGCGCCGCCCTGCGAGCCCGACATGCGCGTGACGTACTCCGCGAACGTCGGGTCGCCCAGGATGGCGATCGCCGCGACGATCAGGGAGAGCAGCACGGTCGCCGCGATCCCGAGGATCGGGACGAGCACGGCGCGCTTGCCGGCGCGGAGCCGCCGGATCGAGATCCACACCGCGAAGGCGACGATCAGCGACTGCGCGAGCGCCACCACGACGCCGAGGATCCGTGCGAGCTCCGGCGACGCGTAGGTGCCGATGCCCTGGGAGCGGTAGAGCTCCTGGAGGGTCGTCGCGAAGCTCGAGGGATCGAGCAGCGTCGGCACGGCGAAGAACACGCCGAGCGCGAGCAGCACGATCGTGAGCAGGCGGTCGACGGGATGCGCGACGGGCTTCGCGGCCGGAGCGGTCGCGGGCCTCGGATCGGTCTCCGACCCCCTCGGGTCGGGGACGACCACGGCGTCCTCCGGCGGCTGCCACGACCAGCCGGGCGGCGCGTACTCGCCGTACTGCGGCTCCGGACGCCTGTCGCCCGGCTGATCGTGTGCGTTCGTCACGGAGCGGTGCCCTACTTCCCGGAGTTCCCGGCCGAGCCGAGCTGACGGGTCGCCTCGGCGACGCGCGCGGCCATCGCGGTCTCGGCGATCTTGCCCCACGAGCGCGGGTCGTAGACCTTCTTGTTGCCGACCTCGCCGTCGACCTTGAGGAAGCCGTCGTAGTTCTTCAGCACGGTGTCCGCGACGGAGCGGCTGAACGCGTACTGCGTGTCGGTGTCGATGTTCATCTTGACGACGCCGTTGCGGACCGCCTCGGCGATCTCCTCGTCGGTCGAGCCCGAGCCGCCGTGGAAGACGAGATCGAGGGGGAGCGCGCCGGTGCCGTACTTCGCCTGCAGGCCGTCCTGGATCTCGCGGAGCAGCTCCGGGCGCAGTCGGACGTTGCCCGGCTTGTAGACGCCGTGGACGTTGCCGAAGGTGAGGGCGGCCATGTAGCGGCCCTGCTCGCCGAAGCCGAGGGCCTCGACGGTCGCGATCGCGTCGTCGAGCGTGGTGTAGAGGTGCTCGTTGATGTCGTGCGAGACGCCGTCCTCCTCGCCGCCGACGACGCCGATCTCGACCTCGAGGATGGCGTTGATGTTCTTGACGCGCGGGAGGATCTCCTTCGCGATGGCGAGGTTCTCGTCGAGCGGGATCGCGGAGCCGTCCCACATGTGCGACTGGAAGAGCGGCTCGCGACCGGCCTTGACCTCCTCCTCGGAGGCGGCGATCAGCGGGTAGACGAAGCCCTCGAGCGCGTTCTGCGGGCAGTGGTCGGTGTGGAGCGCGACCGTGACCGGGTAGTTCTTGGCGACCTCGGTCGCGAACCTCGCGAAGGCGATCGCGCCTGCCGCGCGGTTCTTCACGGTGTGGCCGGCGAAGTAGTCCGCGCCTCCGGTGGTGACCTGGATGATGCCGTCCGAGCCCGCCTCGGTGAGGCCCTGGAGGACCGCGTTGATCGTCTGCGACGATGAGACGTTGAACGCCGGGTAGGCGAAGCCGCCCGCCTTCGCCTTGTCGAGCATCTCTGCGTACTGGTCCGGGGTAGCGACGGGCATGGCATCTCCTTTGACGGATGAACGAAGGGGGGTCGGGCGAGGCCCGCGTCGCGGACGAGTCTAGCGAGGCGCCCCTCCGCGGTCCCTCCGCCCGTGGAGGGCCCTGGACTAGGCTTCGGGCAGGGATGGGGATCCGCTCCGCGGGTCCTGCGACGACGTGCACGAACTCGACGACGAAGGACTCCGCTCTGTGATCGACAACGACTCGCTCTACCTCCACCCCGACCGCAACCTCGGCATGGAGCTCGTCCGCGCCACCGAGGCCGCCGCGATCCGCGCCGTGCCCTTCATCGGCAAGGGCGACAAGAACGCCGCCGACGGCGCAGCGGTCGACGCCATGCGCACCTTCCTCGGGACCGTGAACTTCGACGGAGTCGTCGTGATCGGCGAGGGCGAGAAGGACAACGCGCCCATGCTCTTCAACGGCGAGCACGTCGGCAACGGCTCGGGGCCCGCCGCCGACATCGCCGTCGACCCGATCGACGGCACCTCGCTGACCGCGGCCGGGCGCCAGAACGCGCTCTCGATGATCGCCGTCGCCGACCGCGGCGCGATGTTCGACCCCTCCGCCGTGTTCTACATGGAGAAGATCGTCACCGGGCCCGAGGGCGTCGGGATCATCGACATCCAGCGCCCGATCGGCGAGAACATCCGCGCCCTGGCCCGCGCCAAGCGCAAGCCCGTCGAGGAGATGCGCATCGCGGTGCTGGACCGCCCGCGCCACGCTCAGCTGATCGAGGACATCCGTGCGGCCGGAGCCGGCACGCGCCTCCTGCTCGACGGCGACGTCGCGGGCGGCATCAACGCCGCTCGCCACGACTCCCGACTCGACATGTGCGTCGGCACCGGAGGCACGCCCGAGGGCATCATCACCGCCTGCGCCATCCGCGCGCTCGGGGGAGTGATCCAGGGCATCCTCCGCCCGAAGGACGACGACGAGCGCCAGCGCGCCATCGACGCCGGGCACGACCTCGATCGCGTCCTCCACGCCAACGACCTCGTCCGCAGCGACAACACCTACTTCGTCGCGACCGGAGTGACGAACGGCGGGCTCGTGAAGGGCGTGCGCAAGGAGGGCCACGTCATCACGACGGAGTCCATCGTGCTGCGCTCCCGCTCGGGCACCATCCGCCGCGTGACCGCCCAGCACCTCGCGGAGAAGTGGGTCTAGGCCGTCACTGTCTCTCCGAGACGCCGCCCCGCCGCTGAGACGCCGCTCCGCTGACGGCGCCTCGGCGAGTGCGGCGGCGTTTCGGCGTGCGGGACGCGGAAGGACACCGGCCCCGGTCACCGAGGCGAGCGGGCGGGGCCGCGGCGGGTCTCGAGACGCCTCGCGGGCGCTCCTCCGCCGAGCCGCGGAGGTGGAGCGCCGTCGCGAGCTGCGGTCGTCCGGGTGTCGAGCCGGATGGACGGCGCCGCTCGCGCCCGGCCTGCACGCCCGGTGCTCGCTCAGCGAGGACCCGGGACCCTACGCGCTCCGCTCGGACTCGTCGTCCGCGGCGAGCAGCTCGACGGCGGTGAGGCGGCGCGGCGAGGAGGCGACTCCTCCGACCGGGGCGATGACGCGCGACTCGTCGAGGGAGTCGAACTGGCGCGCGGTGACCAGCACGCGGCTCTCGAGCGAGCCGGCGAAGGCGTTGTAGGAGTCGACCGTCTTCTCGAGCGAGCGGCGCAGGCCCTCGGCGTGGTCGGCGAGGGTGCCGAGACGGGCGTAGAGCGTCTTGCCGAGGTCGAGCAGGCGCTTGGCGTCGTCGGTGAGCACGTCCTGCTGCCAGGTGTAGGCGACGGTCTTCAGCACCGACCACAGGGTCACGGGCGAGGCGAGGGCGACGCGCTTGCGGAACGCGTACTCGAGCAGGCTCGGGTCGGCGTCGAGCGCGCTCGCGAGCAGCGGCTCGCTCGGCACGAACGCGATGACGAACTCGGGGCTCGCCGGGAGACCGGTCCAGTAGGAGCGGGCGGCCAGCGCGTCCACGTGGCCGCGGAGGGCGCGGACGTGCGCCCGCAGGAGCCCCGCGCGCCGCGCCTCCTCCTCGCCGCCGGCGCCCGCGGGGATCGCGCTCGCCTCCAGGTACGCGTCGAACGGCACCTTGGCGTCCACCGCGATCGCCTTGCCGCCGGGCAGGCGGACCACCATGTCGGCGCGGCCGCGGCCCGCCTCGCCCTCGAGCCCGAACTGCACGTCGAAGTCGACCCGCTGGGTGAGCCCGGCGGCCTCGACGACGTTCCGCAGCTGCGTCTCGCCCCAGGCGCCGCGGCTCGTGGTGGAGCGGAGCGCGGACGCGAGGGTCTCGGTCGTCGAGCGCAGCTGCTCGCCCGCCGCCCGCTGTCCCTCGAGCTGCTCGGTGATCGCCCCGAACTGGGCGGCGCGCTCGCGCTCGAGCCGGCCGACCGCCTCCTGCATGCCGCGCAGGCTCTCGGCGACGGGGGAGAGGGTCTGCAGGATGCGCGCGTCGTGCCGCTCGCGCTCGGCGACGACGCGCAGCTGCTCCTGGAGCTCGCGGATCTGGTCGCGGGCGGAGCCGAGGTGCTCGCGGTGCTGCTCGACGACGGCCTCGTGCCGCTCCTCCAGGCCCTCCGCGCGGGCGCGGGCCGTCGCGAGGTCGAGGGCGAGGGCGGCGTCGGGCGTGCGGGAGCGGGCGAGGAGGACGGCCACGACTCCCGCGAGGAGCGCACCGACCACCAGGCCGAGGACGAAGGAGAGATCCATGCCGCCGATGACACCACGCACCTCCGACATCGAGCGATCGACGCGCCACGACCACCGAACGAGGGCCAGGACGCCCTGCGACCGCCTCGTAGACTTCGCGATCATGGGGAATCACCACCGCTCATCGCGCCTGCTCACGGCCGCGCTCGCTCTCGCCGTCGGGCTCGGCACCGCCCTCGTCCCGATCACCTCCGCCTCCGCCGCCGAGGACGCGCCGTCGACCGTCTCGGTCGAGACCGGCGCTCTCGACGCGTCCCTCGACCGCGCCGACCTCGGCGTCCCGGACCAGTCGACGCAGTACAGCGCCGAGGAGACGAAGAGCTTCCGCGCCGGCTTCATCGTCAGCGACGCCCAGTTCTTCGACGGGGACGCGCTGAGCACCGGTCAGGTGCAGTCGCTCCTGAACGAGAAGGGCAGCCCGTGCTCCACCGCCGGCACCGCCCCCTGCCTCAAGAACTTCTCGCAGGCGACGCCGTCCAAGGCGGCGGACGCGATGTGCAGCGCCTACCAGGGCTCCGGCAGCGAGTCGTCGGCCTCGATCTTCACGCGCGTCGGCCTGGCCTGCGGCATCAACCCGCTCGCCCTGGTCGTGCTCGTGCAGAAGGAGCGGAGCCTCGTCACCGACGCGACGCCCAGCCCCGAGGACTACGCCAAGGCGACCGGCTACAACTGCCCGGACACCGCGGCGTGCGACCCCGGCTCGGCGGGCTTCTTCACGCAGGTCTACAGCGCGGCCCGCCAGTTCAAGCGCTACGCCAACCCGCCCGGCTCCGGCTCGAACTTCACCACCTACGCTCCGGGCACGACGCCGAACGTCGCCTACTACCCGAGCACCGCGTGCGGCTCCTCGCCGGTCACCATCCGCAACCAGGCCACGGCCGACCTCTACTACTACACGCCGTACCAGCCCAACGACTACGCGCTCACCGGCTCCGGCAACGCGGCCTGCGCGACCTACGGCAACATCAACTTCTGGTACCTCTTCAGCGACTGGAACCCGAACGGCACCCTGGCCAACGCCGGGATCGCCCCCGCGGGACGCGTCGACGCCCCGCGCATCTCGGGCAGCACCCTGAGCGTGTCCGGCTGGGCCGTCGACCCGACGACGCAGCAGGCCGCGCTGACCACGACGGTCACGGTGACCGGCCCCGACGGCACCCGCACGGTCCGCACGCAGACCGCGAACGGCGACCGCGGTGACATCCCGGGCGAGTACTCCGTCGCCGGCCGCGCCCACGGCTTCGGCGCCACCACGCCCGTCTCGGCACCCGGCACCTACCAGGTCTGCGTCTCCGCCAACTCCGTCGACTGGAACCGCTGGGTCGGCACGGGCGACTCCCGGGGCCCCGGCCGGAAGGATCTCGGCTGCTCGTCCGTGAGCACGTCGGCCGGGATCGACGTCTCGCGCCTGGCCGGCACGGACCGCCAGGGCACCGCCGTCGCGATCTCGAAGGCCGTCTTCCGCACGAACGTCCCGGTCGTCTACATCGCGACCGGCGCCAACTTCCCCGACGCCCTGAGCGCCGCCCCTGCCGCGGCCAAGCAGGGCGGTCCGCTGCTCCTGGTCGACCGGGACTCGATGTCGCAGCCCGTTCGCGACGAGCTCAGCCGGCTCAAGCCGGCGAGGATCGTCGTGGTCGGCTCCGCACTGAGCGTCGGCGACGGCCTGCTGAACCAGCTGAGGTCCTACTCGCCGACGGTGGACCGCATCGGAGGGAAGGACCGCTACGACACGTCCAGGCTCATCATCCAGAGCGCGTTCCCGAGCGGCTCGTCGCGGGCCTGGCTCGCCACGGGCGAGAAGTTCCCCGACGCGCTCGGCGCGAGCGCCGCGGCCGGCTCCGTCGACGCGCCCGTCGTCCTCGTGAACGGCACCGGCAGCACGGCCGACGCCGTGACGAAGGGCATCCTCTCGAAGCTCAAGGTGCAGAACCTCACCATCGCGGGCAGCCCCCTGTCGGTGAGCGAGGGGATCAAGAACTCGCTTCCGGTGCCGACGATCACCCGCATCGGCGGAGTCGACCGCTACGACACCTCGGAGCAGCTGAACCGGGCAGCCTTCTCGAGGGCCAAGACCGTGTTCCTGGCGACGGGCGAGAACTTCCCCGACGCCCTCGCCGGAGCCACGGCGGCGGGCTACTCGAACAGCCCGCTGTTCGCCGTGCCGACGAACTGCGTGCCCCGCGCCGTCCTGACCGACATCGCGAAGTCGGGAGCTCAGCGGGTCGTCCTCCTCGGCGGTCCCACCACCCTCTCGGAGGACGTCGCGCGCCTCACCCCCTGCGGCTGATCGCCCGCGACCCCGCCACTAGCGTGGAGGGATGACCCCGACCGCACCGTCCCCGACCGGCGTCCGACGCCGGCGGGGCGGTGCGGTCGTCGTCGTCGGGGCGCTGGTGGCGCTCCTGCTGGGAGGCTCCGTCGACGGCACGCGCCTCGCCGCGGTGCCGTCCGAGCCGCAGACCGTCCGGCTGTGGACCTTCCTCCAGCCGGGCCCCGTCGCGGCCGACTTCGACCCGGGCGACCTGATCTCCGACGAGGTCTTCTTCGCCGGCGACGCGCTCGGACCGCTCACGGTGCAGGCGTTCCTCGACGCCCGCGTCCCCGACTGCGCGGGCGGGCCGGTGCCGTGCCTGCGCGACTACGCCGAGGACACCGCGGCGATCACGGCCGACGAGCAGTGCGATGCGCTGCCCGCCGGACGCGACGTCCCGGCCGCGGAGATCATCACCTCGGTCGCCGGCGCGTGCGACGTGAATCCGGCCGTCCTCCTGGTGCTGCTGCAGAAGGAGCAGTCGCTCGTGACCGATCCGGAGCCGAGCGAGCGGCAGTTCCGCAGCGCCACGGGCTACGGCTGCCCGGACACCGCGGACTGCGACACGGACTCCTACGGCTTCGCCGCGCAGGTGTACGGAGCGGCGTGGCAGTTCCAGCGCTACCGGAATCCGGACTCGAGCTTCGACTGGTACCCGGTCGGCGCGGCCAGCGACGTCCGCTACTCCCCGGACGAGTCCTGCGGCACCGCCCCGGTGACCATCGCCAACGCGGCCACGGCGGGTCTCTACTACTACACGCCGTACCAGCCGAACGCGGCGGCGCTCGCGAACCTCTACGGCGAGGGCGACGACTGCTCGGCCTACGGGAACCGGAACTTCTGGCGCATCTTCAGCACCTGGTTCGGCGACCCCCGCGGCTGAGCCGATCGTCTCGAGCCGGCTCGGCATGACGGACGTCAGGCGGCGACGGGGGCCTTCGGGCGCAGGCGCTTCACGGAGACGCCGGCCAGCTCGCCGAGCTCGGCCATGCTCGCGGCGCCGTGCCGCCGGGCCGCGTGCACGACGATCGCGGCGCACGCCTCGGCGTCGGCCGACGCGTCGTGGTGGCGGAAGTCCTCGAAGCCCGCGGCCATGGCGACGACGGGGAGGCGGTAGGAGTCGAGCTCGTACGTCTTGCGGGCGAGCTGCAGCGAGCAGAGGTAGTCGTACTCGGGGTGCTCGAGGGAGGTCGCCGCGCAGGCTGCGCGGATGACGCCCATGTCGAAGCCGGCGTTGTGCGCGACGAACACGTCCTCGCCGGCGAAGGCCGCCAGGTCGGCGAACTGGTCGACCCAGGAGGCGGCGGCGTGCACGTCGTGCTTGCGGATGCCGTGGATCCGCGTGTTCCACTCGAGGAAGTCGTCGTACCCCAGCGGCGGGCGGATGAGCCAGCCGGCGCGGTCGACGACGCGGCCGTCGCGGACCTTCACGAGCCCGACGGAGCAGGCGGAGGCTCCGTGCGAGTTGGCGGTCTCGAAGTCGATGGCGGTGAAGTCGATGGGCACGCTCCAGCCTCTCACGCACCTCCGACGCCGCCGGGAGCGTCGCGCGCGCGTCGCCCCGAGCGGCCGGGAGCACCCGCCGGCCGCGGGCCGGGCGGCTCCCGTTCCTCCGCGCCCGCCAGCCCGGCCCTTCCGCCGTCACGCCGTAGGATGGATGCCCGTGGCTCTCACTATCGCAATCGTCGGTCTCCCCAACGTCGGCAAGTCGACGCTCTTCAACGCACTGACCAAGAACACGGTGCTCGCGGCGAACTACCCGTTCGCGACGATCGAGCCGAACGTGGGTGTGGTGAACCTGCCCGACTCCCGCCTCGAGGTGCTCGCCGGGATCTTCGGCTCCGAGCGCATCCTCCCGGCGCCCGTCTCCTTCGTCGACATCGCCGGCATCGTGCGCGGCGCGTCCGAGGGCGAGGGCCTGGGCAACAAGTTCCTCGCGAACATCCGCGAGGCCGACGCGATCGCGCAGGTCATCCGCGGCTTCGAGGACTCCGACGTCGTCCACGTCGACGGCAAGGTCGACGCCGCCAGCGACATGGAGACGATCAACACCGAGCTGGTCCTCGCCGATCTCCAGACCCTCGAGAAGGCCGAGGCCCGCTACGAGAAGGAGCTCAAGGGGAGGAAGATCGAGCCGATCGTGGTCGAGACCGCGAAGAAGGCGCGCGAGTTCCTCGACCAGGGCAAGCCGCTGTCGGCCTCCTCGATCGATCTGGAGCCGATCCGCGAGCTGGGCCTGCTGACCGCCAAGCCGTTCATCTACGTCTTCAACGTCGACGAGGCCGTGCTGACCGACGACGCCCGGAAGGCCGAGCTCGCGGCCCTGGTCGCGCCGGCGAAGGCGATCTTCCTCGACGCGAAGATCGAGTCCGAGCTGATCGACCTCGACGAGGCCGACGCCGCCGAGATGCTCGAGTCGACCGGCCAGACGGAGTCCGGCCTCAATCAGCTCGCGACGATCGGCTTCGACACCCTGGGCCTGCAGACGTACCTCACGGCCGGCCCGAAGGAGACGCGCGCCTGGACCATCGGTAAGGGCTGGACCGCGCCCCAGGCCGCCGGTGTCATCCACACCGACTTCCAGAAGGGCTTCATCAAGGCCGAGATCATCTCGTTCGACGACCTCGTCGAGACCGGCTCGATCGCCGAGGCCCGCGCGAAGGGCAAGGCCCGCATCGAGGGCAAGGACTACGTCATGCAGGACGGCGACGTCGTGGAGTTCCGCTTCAACGTGTAGGACGGCCGCGCTCGGCTCGAGGCGCCCGGTTCGCTCGGATCCCCGGATCCGCGAGCCGGGCGCTTCTGCGCGGAGGTGCGGGATCGCCGACCCCGGGAGTCCGACACGAGGCCGGTCACATCCCCGGACGTCCGCCCCGCCCCGTCAGTTCAGCACGTCCCCGATCAGCCAGCTCGTCAGCCCGACGAGGGTGCAGATGCCGACGACCACCCAGGCGACGGTCCGGCGGACCGAGCGGGAGACCGCCTCCGAGCTGCGGGGAGTGGGACGCAGCGGCGCCGTGTACGAGGGCGGGAGGGTGTAGGTCCGGGCCGGCGGGAGGAGTCGGGGGAGAGTGACCGGACGGCCGTCGACCCACTCGGCGGGCAGCTCCGCGGCCTTCGCGGCCTGCAGTGTGAGCTCGACCTTCAGCGGGGATCCGCGGAGGGAGGCGTAGGCGGCGGCGGCGAGGCCGAGGCTCGCGAGGTGGCGGAGGGTCGGGGCGAAATCCGCCGAGAGGGTCGGGGAGAGCTCGCCCACCCGCTCGCCGTCGAGACGGAGCTCGACGAGGTCGCCGGCCGGGTGCAGGGTCACCAGCAGCAGGCCGCGGCCGCTCGCCGGAACGACCGTCGAGAGGCGGGCGAAGTGCTCGTCCTCGCGCAGGACCGGCAGGCCCCGCGACCAGGGGAGGATCGAGTGGCGCTCGACGGGCGGCTCGTTGAGCGGCACGAGCAGCTCGGGGGCGACCAGGGCGACGCGGAGGACGGCCCGCAGGCCCTCCTCGCCGCGCTCGACCCGGAGGCGCGCGGTCGTGACCGGGACGGCTCCGCTCGCCACGACCCGGTCGAGAGCGGCCCGGTGGGCGGAGGCGTTCGGCAAGTAGCCGAGGACGCGGCCGCCGGCCCGGACCGAGACGGCGTCGAGGCCGGTGGGGTGGTCGGGCTCGGGGATCAGGTCGACCTCGAGGGTCCGCTCGTCGATCTCGCCCTGCTCGAGCGTGCGGCCGATCAGATCGGCGATCTCCTCGATCCGCTCGGCCTCGGCGAGGGCGTCGACGCTCGGGGCGCCGTCGGCGTTCGGGAGCCGGTAGTCGACGCGCTCCGTGACGGGGGTGACGGGTGCGTCCCGCACCACCGCGGCACTGTCCTGCGCGGAGCGGCGCGCCCCGGTGAACCGCCTGCCGTCCCACCAAAGCATCTCGGCCGCATCGGCCTCGTCGCGGTACCAGCCCGCCGGCGCACCCTCGTCCATCGACCCCCCGTTCCTCCGGCGAACGAGTCTACGAGGAGGGCGGGAGCGTCAGAGACCCGGGTCCGTGGCGGCGGGATCCTCGGGGGCGAGCGCGGCCGCGGGCTCTCCCGAAGCGGGGCCGCTCCACGCACCGGACTCCTGCGCCCGAGGGCCGGCGATCCACTCCAGAGCCTCGCGGACGAGCATCCGGACGTGACGCGCGTGGCCGATGGTGACGGGGGCGGGATCCTCGAGGACCTCGAGCAGGCGCTGCAGCACGGCACGGCTCTGCAGTCGTGTCATGGGCCTCACGGTAGGGGCCCGGTCGCTCGGACGGTAGTGCCGATCCGCGACAGCGCACCCGTCTAGGCTCGCCACATGACTCGTCTCGACGGTGCCGTCGTCCTCGTCCTCGGAGCCTCGGGCGGCCTCGGCCGCCTCCTGGCCGATTCGCTGGAGGCGCGCGGTGCCGTCGCGGTGCGCTCGGGGCGCGACTCCGCGGCGCTCGGCGAGGCGCCCCTGGTCGCCGACCTGCGCGGGGAGGACGAGCCCCGGCGCGTGGTCGCCGAGGTGCTCGAGCGGCACGGGCGCCTCGACGGCGTCGTCGTGGCCGCGGGCGTCGTGGCCTTCGGGCCCTCCGCCGAGCTCGATCCGGCCGTTCTGGAGGAGCTCGTCGAGGTGAACGCGCTGGCGCCGATCCGGGTGCTGACCGCCGCGCTGCCGTCGCTCGTCGCGTCGGCGGGCGAGGGGCGCGAGCCGTTCGCGCTGACCATCAGCGGCGTGGTGGCGGAGGCTCCGACCGCGGGCCTCGCCGCGTACTCCGCCTCGAAGGCGGCACTGCACTCCTTCGTGAAGGCCTCGGCCCGCGAGTACAAGCGGGCGGGCGTCCTCCTGCTCGACGCGCGCCCCGGCCACACCGAGACCGAGCTGTCCCGGCACCCTCTCGCGGGAGACGCGCCCCGCTTCGGCGCGGGTCTGGCGCCGCAGGACGTGGTCGACCGGCTGCTCGACGCGGTCGAGGGCGGCGAGACCGACCTGCCTCCTGCGGCGTTCACCGGCTGACGCCGTCCCGAGACGAGGCGGAGCCGGTCGATCCTCGCGGGAACGCACCGGATCGAGCACTGCAGCCTCGGTCGCGTACAGCCGTCGTGGTCAGCCTGCGCGTCCGGCGGCCGGGTCCGCGATCGGCGCGGCAGCCCGTCCGACCGTCCTCCCCGCAGACGCGGGGATACCCGCCGTTCACCGGAGCGTCGCACGGGCGCACTAGCGTCCCTCCGTGCCCGACACCGCCGATGACGCCCTCCGTCCCACTCCCGAGCTGCTCCGCACGCTCACACCCGCCGACGCGCGGGACCTCGTCGTGCTGGACGAGGACGACGACGATCCGGTGCTCCTGCGCCGCGACGGCACGCAGATCGACACCTGGCGCGAGGGCTACCCCTACGACGAGCGGATGTCGCGCGAGGAGTACGAGGCGGGCAAGCGCCTCCTCCAGATCGAGCTGCTGAAGCTGCAGAACTGGATCAAGAAGCACGGGCGCCGACTCGTGGTCGTGTTCGAGGGGCGCGACGCCGCGGGCAAGGGCGGCACCATCAAGCGCTTCACCGAGCACCTCAACCCGCGCGGAGCCCGCGTGGTCGCGCTCGAGAAGCCGACCGAGCGCGAGGCCGGTCAGTGGTACTTCCAGCGCTACGTCTCGCACCTGCCGGCCGCCGGCGAGATCGTCCTCTTCGACCGCTCCTGGTACAACCGGGCCGGCGTGGAGCGCGTGATGGGCTTCTGCACGCCGGCGCAGTACGACGAGTTCATCCGCCAGACGCCGCTGTTCGAGCGGATGCTCGTCGGCGACGGCATCGACCTGGTGAAGCTGTGGTTCTCGGTCTCGGCGGAGGAGCAGCGCACCCGGTTCACGATCCGCATGATCGACCCCGTGCGCCAGTGGAAGCTCTCGCCGATGGACCTCGCCTCGCTCGACAAGTGGGGCGACTACACCGCGGCCAAGGAGGCGATGATGGCGGCGACCGACACCGCCGACGCTCCCTGGACCATCGTGAAGAGCAACGACAAGAAGCGCGCCCGGCTCGAGGCCATGCGCTACGTCCTGAGCCTCTACGACTACGACGGACGCGACGAGGAGGTCGTGGGCCCGCTGGGTCCGGACCCGCTGATCGTCGGATCGGCCGCGGACGTGTACGAGCGCGGCGAGCACGCCGCGACGAGCTGATCGGGGGACGGACATGGGGGAGTCGGGGATCGGCGCGGAGCTGCCGGGGGTGCACCTGCGCTGGCTGGCGCTCGACGAGCAGACGCTGGACGCCGAGCGGCTGCTGCCGCTGCTGAGCGACGAGGAGCGCGAGCGCTACGCCGGCTCGGTCGCCGCGTCGGCGGCCGAGCGCTTCGTCTTCGGGCGGGTGCTCCTGCGGATGCTCGCGGCCGAGCTCACGGGGACGCGCGCGTCGGAGGTCCGGGTCGTCGCGTGCTGCCCGCGCTGCGGGGGCGCGCACGGCCGGCCGCGGCTGGAGGGACGCGGGATCGCGCTCGAGCTGCTGTCGGTGAGCATCGCGCACTGCGCGGGCGCCGTCGTGGTCGCGGCGAGCAGCGCCGGTGCGGTCGGCGTCGATGTGGAGCCGACGCTGGGCACGCCCGAGCGCGGGGAGCGGATCACGCGCATCGCCGGGGCGCCCTTCGCCACGGGCGGGATGCGCCCCGCCGACCCCGTCCTGCACTGGACCCGGATCGAGGCCGCGCTGAAGGCGGACGGCCGCGGGCTCGAGCTCGACCCGCGCCGGGTGCACGTGCACGAGTCGCACCACGCGGCGGAGGCGCGGATCGACGGCGTCCGCTTCCGGCTGGCCGAGCCGCAGCTGGACCCCGCGCTGCGGGTCAGCGTCGCCCTCGGGCCGATGGGGGACGCGGGCGCCGGGCCCATCATCGGCTGGCGGCGCGAGCACGGCGACGCGCTCGCGGACTCGCTGGTGTCAGCGCCGGGACGGTAGCGGCGGCAGCTCCTCGTCGAGGAGCCAGGCGTCGAGCAGATCGTCCACGCCCTCGCCGAGGACCTCGGTGCAGAGCTCGCGGAACTCCTCGTCGGTGACGGCGGCGGAGGCGTAGCGGGACGTCCACTCCCGCAGCAGCCGGAGGAAGGGCCCGTCGCCGACGGTGAGCCGCAGCGCGTGCAGGGTGAGCGCGCCGCGCTTGTAGACGCGGTCGTCGAAGAGCGCGACCGGCCCCGGATCGGCGAGCACGAGATCCTGCGCCGCAGCCCGCAGCACCGCGTGGTGGCGGCGGGCGCAGGCGTCGGCGGCGGCGCGGCCCGACTCCTCCGACCACAGCCACTCCGCGTAGCAGGCGAACCCCTCGTTGAGCCAGATGTGGCGCCACCGGGCGATGCCCACGCTGTTGCCGAACCACTGGTGCGCGAGCTCGTGCGCGATGAGGCGCTCCGAGCCGCCGCGGCCGTCGGCGTGGTTGGCGCCGAACACCGCCATCGCCTGCGCCTCGAGCGGGATCTCCAGCTCGTCCGCCGTGACGACGACGCAGTAGCGGGCGAAGGGGTAGGGCCCGAACAGCCGCGTGAACAGGGCGAGCATGCGCTCGAGCGGAGCGAAGTCGTGCGCGACCCGAGCGGCCAGGGCGGCGGGGCGGGCGAGGGTCACCGCGACGCCGGCGAGCACGCGCTCCTCGATCGCGTAGCGGCCGATCTGCACCGAGGCGAGGTACGCGGCGCTGGGCTCGCGCTGCTCGTAGAGCCAGGTGCGGCGGCCGGAGCGGGCGCTCGAGTCGACGAGCACCCCGTTCGCGAGCACGGCGTAGCCCTCCTCGGCGGTGACGCGCAGGCGGTACGGAGCCTTCTCGGCGACGTCGTCGTTGCAGGGGAACCAGGTGGAGGAGCCGGAGGGCTGCGAGGCGACGAGCACCCCGTCCTCCAGCTCCTCCCAGCCGAGCTCGCCCCAGTGGGTGGCGCGGGGGGCGGGGTGGCCGCTGTACTCGATCTCGACGTCGACGCTCTCGCCGGCGGCCAGCGGCTCGGCGGGGGACACCCGCAGCTTGTGCGGCGCCTGCTCGTGGCGGGCGCGGCGTCCGTCGATCCGGACGCGGGCCACGCGGAGCCGGGAGAGGTCGAGGGAGAACCGCCGGAGCGGCTGCAGCGCGACGATCCGCAGCACGGCCCGGCCGGCCAGGCGGTTCGAGGCGACGCGGTAGTCGAGGTCGAGGTCGTAGGACTCGACGCGGTAGCCGGTGTTCCCGATGCCGGGGACGTAGGGGTCGCCGGCGGTCTCGAGCCCGGTCAGCGCAGGGCTCACGCGACGGGCGCGTGGTAGTCGGCGACGCGCACCTCGCGCCACGGGCCGATCGGGTTGCCGCTCCAGCGGCTGCCCGCGGGCACGAGCTCCCCCCGCATGACGAGCGAGGCCGGGCCGACCGTGCCGTGCTCGGCGATCCGCGCGGCGGGGAGGATCACGCTGTGCGGGCCCAGGGTGGCGCCGGCGTCGAGGCTCACGAGATCCATGCTCATGATTCGATCATGGAACAGGTGCGTCTGCACGACGCAGCCCCGGTTCACGGTCGCTCCGTCGCCGAGCGAGATCAGATCGGCCTCGGGGAGCCAGTAGCTCTCGCACCAGACGCCGCGTCCGATCCGGGCGCCGAGGCTCCGCAGCCACCAGACCAGCGCCGGAGTGCCCGCGGCGGCGTGGGCGAACCAGGGCGCGGCGACCATCTCGGTGAAGGCGTCGGCCAGCTCGCTCCGCCAGACGAACGAGGACCACAGCGGCTGCTCGCTCGGCTCGACCCGCTGGATCAGGATCCACTTCGCGGCGGTGGAGACGGCCGCGGCGACCGCCCCGGCGGCCAGCAGCACGACACCTCCCACGAGCGCGGCGAGCACCGCCCCGAGCGTCTGGATCAGCGCGAGCAGTCCGGCTACCACGCCGAGGCCGATCGCGACCGAGACGACCACCGGGACGAAGCGGCCGAGCTCCCACGCGATGCGGGCCGCGCGGAGTCGGCGGGCCGGGCGGAAGGTGCGCGCCGACTCCGCCTCGACGACGGTGCGCCGCAGCCGCACGGGAGGTGAGCCCAGCCACGACGAGCCCGCCTTCGACTTCCGGGGCGCGGAGGAGAGGACGGCGACGAGTCCGCCGGCGGGCACGGTGTGACCGGGAGCCGCCATGCCGGAGTTGCCGAGGAACGCGCGCTCGCCGATCTCGGCGCGGGCGAGCCGCATCCAGCCGCCGCCGAGCGCGTAGGAGGCGACGAGCGTGTCGTCGGCGAGGAACGCGCCGTCGCGGATGGTCGTCATCGCGGGCAGGAGCAGCACCGTCGAGGCCTCGACGTCGCGTCCGACCTTCGCGCCGAGGAGCCGCAGCCAGACCGGGGTGAACAGGCCCGAGTAGAGCGGGAAGAGCAGGACCCGCGCGGAGTCGAGCAGCCGCTCCGTCGACCAGACCTGCCAGCCGATCCGACCGCGCACAGGGTGGGTGCCCGGCTCGACGCCCCGGCCGAGCAGGCGCACCAGGACGACGACGAGAGCGGCGAGGACGACTCCGGAGACGGCGACGGCGGGCACGAGGGCGGCGAGAGCGGGCCCGAGCGCGGCGCCGAGGCCGGCCGAGCCGCGCACGGCGGCGGCCACGACGGCGAGCCCGGCCGCGAGGGCGAGGACCGGGACCGCCGCGAGGCCGACCGCGGACGCTCCGTACGCCCAGACCCAGCCCAGGCGGCGCGCCGGGCGCTCCGAGGGGAACCCGGCGTTCGCCCTGCCGAGCCGCTGGGCGGGGGATCCTCCCCAGCGCTGCCCGGCCGGCACCCGCCCGAAGACGGCCGATCCCGGCTCGATCTGCGCGTGCTTGCCGATCCGGGCGCCGGGGAGGAGCGTGCTGCGCGCGCCCACCGTGCTGCCGGCGCCGACCCGGACGGCACCGACGCGCAGGACGTCGCCGTCGATCCAGTAGCCGGAGAGGTCGACCTCCGGCTCGATCGCGGCGCCGCGCCCGAGCGTGAGCATCCCGGTCAGCGGAGGGAGGGAGTGCAGGTCGACGTCGTCGGCGATGCGGGCGCCGAGCGCGCGGGCGTAATAGGCGACCCAGGGCGCGCCCGCGAGGCTCACGGCCTTGAGCTGGAACGCGATCTGCTCGGCCAGCCAGAGCCGGAGGTGCACGCTCCCGCCGCGCGGGTGGTCTCCGGCTCGGATCCCGCGCAGCAGGGTGCGCGCGGCGAGGACGGTGAGCCCCATCCGCCCGAACGGCGTGAGGAAGAGCGCGAACGCGGGGATCAGCGCGGCGAGCGGAGCGGTGGGCAGCCAGCCGAACCCCGGCACCAGGTCGAGCACCGCGGTGACGGTGAGGATCGCAGTGACCCAGCGGGCGCTGCCGAGCACGAGCAGCGGTGCGCCGAGGAGGGTCTGCAGCACGCGCATCCTGAGGGGGACCGGCGCGATGCGGTGAGCGGACACCTCCGCAGTGCCGGTCGAGCGGCTCTGGATCTCGGCGGCCATCGCCGCGAGACGCGGGTGGGCGTAGACGTCGGCGACCGTGAACTCGGGGTCGCGCTCGCGGATCCGCGCGACCAGCTGGGCGGCGGCGAGGGAGCCGCCGCCGAGGTCGAAGAAGTTCGCCCGCTCGTCGACCGGCACGCCGAGCACGTCGCGCCAGAGGGCGGCGAGCCACGCCTCCTCGGGGTCGAGTGAGGCGTCCTCGGTCGTGCCCACGGCGAGCGGCCAGGGGAGTGCGGCGCGGTCGACCTTGCCGGAGACGCGGGTCGGCAGCTCCTCGACCACGGCCAGCAGCGGCACGAGGGATGCGGGCAGCTCCTCACGCAGGCGGGCGAGCGCCGCGTCGCGGTCGAGCTCCCGGCCGCCGGCGAGGGCCAGGTAGCCGACGAGGACCTGGTTGCCGGCCGCCGTGGTGCGGACCGCGGCCGCCGCCCCCGAGACTCCGGGGAGCGCCTGCAGCGCCGCCTCGACCTCGCCGAGCTCGATCCGCCGACCGCCGAGCTTCACCTGGTCGTCCGCGCGCCCCTGGAAGATCAGGCCGGCGCTCTCGAAGCGCACCAGGTCGCCGGAGCGGTAGGCCCGCTCCCAGCCCAGGAGCGGTGCCGGCGCGTACTTCTCGGCGTCCTTGACCGGGTCGAGGTAGCGCGCGAGCCCGACCCCGCCGATGACCAGCTCGCCGACCTCGCCCTCGCCGACCCGCTGTCCGTCCGCGTCCACGACGGCGAGCCGCCAGCCGTCCAGCGGCAGCCCGATGCGCACCGGGGGAGGCCCGCCGAGGGGCGCGGCGCAGGCGACGACGGTGGCCTCGGTCGGCCCGTAGGTGTTCCAGACCTCGCGGCCCTCGACGGCCAGGCGCTCGCCGAGCTCCGGCGGGCACGCCTCGCCGCCGAAGATCAGCAGGCGGACGTTCTCGAGCGACTCCGCGGGCCAGAGCGCCGCGAGGGTCGGCACGGTCGAGACCACGGTGATGCCGTGCGTGGTCAGCCAGGGGCCGAGGTCCATGCCGCTGCGGACCAGCGAGCGGGGAGCGGGGACGAGGCAGGCGCCGTGCCGCCAGGCGAGCCACATCTCCTCGCAGGACGCGTCGAACGCGACCGAGAGACCGGCCAGCACCCGGTCCCCGGGGCCGAGCGGCTCCGCCTGGAGGAACAGGCGCGCCTCGGCGTCGACGAAGGCGGCGGCGGAGCGGTGGCTGACCGCCACTCCCTTGGGGGTTCCGGTGGAGCCGGAGGTGAAGATGATCCAGGCGTCGTCCTCGAGCGAGGGCGGCTGCAGCAGCGGGATCGACGCCGTGCTCGGGTGCGGCGCGCTCGCGGTGAACAGGCGTGCGGCCGGCTCGTCGGCGCCGGTGCGCTCGAAGCGGCCGGAGCCGGTGATCACGCCGCGGACGGCGGCCTCGCCGAAGACGAGGCGCGCCCGCTCCTCGGGGTCGTCCGCGTCCACCGGGACGTACGCGGCTCCCGCGGCGAGGACGGCCAGGATCGCGAGGTAGAGCTCGCGGGAGCCGCTGGGCATGCGGATCCCGACGCGGTCGCCGCGTCGGACCCCTGCGGTGGTGAGCTCGCCCGCGAGCTGCACCGTGCGGGCCAGCAGCTCCCGGTAGCTGAGCGCTCCGGCCGGGTCCTCCAGCGCGGAGGCGTCCGGGTGGCGCTCCGCGGTGTCGCGGAGGACGTCGACCAGCGTGCGGGGAGGCGGGGTGGCCGCTCCGGCGTCGAGCACGTCCTGGGGGCCGGCCGTCTCGGTCACGTCTCGTCTCCGTCCCGGCCGCGCGATCGGGAGCGCGGCGGCCGGGGCGACACCGTAGGGAGGCGGAGTGACGCGGAGGTGAACAGGCGGGGTCGGCCCCCCGGCTCAGTGCGCCATCGGGAGCGGCGCGTCCGACTCCGCCGGGCGGCGGACGAAGAACGCGGCCACGATCGCGACCGTCGCGATCGACGCGCCCCACAGGAACGCGGAGTGGATGCCGCCGGCGTAGGAGGCGACCTCGTCGGCTCCGCCCTGCGCGAGCTCCGCCGACCGGATCGAGAGGACGGTGACGAACAGCGCCGTGCCCGCCGCGCCGCCCAGCTGCTGCACGGTGCCGATGATCGCGCTGCCGTGCGAGTACAGCGAGGGGCGCACCGAGCCGAGGCCGGCGGTGAACAGCGGCGTGAAGACGAAGGCGAGGCCCAGGCTGAGGGTGACGTGCAGCGAGAGGACGAACCAGGGCGACGAGTCCGCCGCGAGCAGGGTGTACCCCCACAGTGCACCGGCGACGACGATCGAGCCGGGCACGAGCAGCACGCGCGGGCCGAAGCGGTCGTAGCCGCGGCCGACGAACGGCGCGAGCAGGCCCATCAGCAGGCCGCCGGGGAGCAGGAGCAGCCCGGTCTCCAGCGGAGTGAGGCCCAGCACGTTCTGCGTGTAGAGGGGCAGCAGGATCAGCGTGCCGAAGAGCGCCGACATGCTGACCGCCATCATCGCGATGACGATGGTGAAGTTCGCGGAGGAGAAGGTCCGGAGGTCCAGCAGGGCCCGGTCGGTGCGCTGCAGCAGGAGCTGGCGCGCGATGAAGCCCGCGAGGCCGAGGCCCGCGACGACGAACGGGATCCACGGCGCGACGACCGCGGCTCCGCCCTCGCCGAGGCTCGACAGGCCGTAGACGAGGCCGCCGAAGCCGAAGACCGAGAGGACGACCGAGAGCGAGTCGATCGGGATGGAGCGGGGCTCGGTGACGTTCTCGACCTTGCGCAGGCCCAGGAGCAGCGCGCCGATCGCGATCGGCAGCACGATCCAGAACATCCAGCGCCAGCCGAGGAAGTTGAGGATGACGCCCGAGATCGTCGGTCCGACGGCCGGAGCCACCGAGATGACGATCGAGATGTTGCCCATCATCAGGCCGCGGATCGCCGGGGGCACCAGCGTCATCACGGTCGTCATCAGCAGCGGCATCATGATGGCCGTGCCGCCGGCCTGCACCACGCGGGCCGCCAGGAGGACCGCGAAGGTCGGGGCGAGCGCGGCGGTGAGCGTGCCGAGGCTGAAGAGGATCATCGCGGCGGCGAAAAGCGTGCGGGTGTGCAGCCGCTGGATCAGGTAGCCCGTGATCGGGATGACGACGGCCATCGTGAGCATGAAGGCGGTCGAGAGCCACTGGCCCACGTGCGCCTCGACGTCGAAGTCGCGCATGAGGTCGGGCAGTGCCACGCTCATGATCGTCTCGTTGAGGATCACGACGAACGCCGACACCAGCAGGAGGCTGATGACCAGGCGGCTGCGCGGCTCGAGGGTCGTGGCGGCGGCGGGTGCGGCGGGCCGCGCGGCGGGAAGGGTGCTGCGCTCGGTCACAGGTGTTCTCCGGTCGTGAGGGGGATCGGTGTGAGGGGCGCATCGACGGCTCGACTCGCGGGCGCGGATGCGGGGTACGGAGGGAGAACAGAGGCGGACACCCCGGACATTCCCGATCGACGGGGATCCGCTGCGAGAGGTCTCAGGCGAGGACCGCGGAGAGCGCGGAGGACGCGCCCTCGGCCTCCTCGAGCGTGGCGCCCTCGCCGAAGCTGAACCGCACGGCGGTCCGGGCGACGTCGGGGTCGAGGCCGAGGGCCAGCAGCGCGGGCGAGGGCTCGTCGCGCCCGGCGGCGCACGCCGAGCCGCTCGAGACGACGACGCCGCGCTCCTCCAGCTCGAGGAGCGTCGACTCGCCGCTGCGCCCGGGGACGGCGTACGCGGCGATCGAGGGGAGCCGGTGCGCCGCGGAGCCCAGCGGCACGGCCCGGGGCGCCAGGGCCGCGACCCGCTCGGCGAACGCGTCCCGGACCGCTCCGACCCGCGCCGCGCGGTCCGGATCGAGCAGGCGCACCGCGGTGCCGAGCGCGACCGCGAAGGCCACGTTCTCGGTGCCCGAGCGCCGCTCCCGCTCCTGGCCGCCGCCGTGCAGCAGGGGCTCGAACGGGAGCCGGCTGCGCAGCAGCAGCGCCCCCACGCCCTTCGGCGCCCCGAGCTTGTGCCCCGAGACCGAGACCGCGTCGGCGCCCCAGCCCGCGACGTCCAGCCAGCCGGCGGCCTGGACGGCGTCCACGTGCAGCGGCACGCCCCGCGATCGGCAGAGCGCCGCGATCGCCGGAACGTCCTGCACCGTCCCGATCTCGTTGCTCGCCGCGAGCACCGAGACCAGCGCGGTGTCCGGCCGGACCAGCGCGGCGAGCGCGTCGAGGTCGAGCAGGCCGGTCGCGTCGACGGGGGCCGTCGACACCTCGAAGCCGTGCAGGCGCCGGAGGTGGTCGGCCGACTCGACGGTCGCCTCGTGCTCGAGCGCCGAGATCACCAGGTGCCGTCCGCGCGGCGATCCCAGCGCGAGGCCCTTGACCGCCGTGTTGATCGACTCCGTGCCGCCGGAGGTGAAGAGCGTCTCGGAGGCGCGGCCGCCGAGGAAGCGGGCCACGTGAGCGCGCGCCGCCTCGAGCGCGCGCGCCGCGGCGTCGCCGAGCGAGTGGCTGCTCGACGGGTTGCCGTACTCCGCGGTGAGGAACGGCCACATGGCCTCCAGCACCTCGCGGCGCACGGGCGAGGTCGCGGCGTGGTCGAGGTAGATCACTCGACCGCGATGTCCAGGCCGAGGTCGAGCGAGCGGACGCTGTGGGTGAGCGCGCCGACGGAGATCACGTCGACTCCCGCCTCCGCGATCGCGCGCACGGTCGTGAGGTCGACGCCGCCGCTCGCCTCGACCACGGCCCGCCCGCCGATGAGGGCGACGCCCTGGCGGAGCAGCTCGGGGGTGAAGTTGTCGAGCATGATCGTGTCCGCGCCTCCCGCCAGCGCGGGCTCGATCTGGTCGAGCCGGTCGACCTCGACCTCGAGGTGCGCCGTGTGCGGGATCGAGGCGCGCGCCGCCCGCAGGGCCGCGGTCAGGTCGATCCCGCGCGCGGCGAGCACCGCGAGGTGGTTGTCCTTCGCCAGCACCGCGTCCGAGAGCGAGAAGCGGTGGTTGCGGCCGCCGCCGCTGCGGACGGCGTGCCTCTCGAGCGCGCGCAGGCCCGGCGTGGTCTTGCGGGTGTCGACGATGCGGGCGCGCGTCCCCTCCACCGCGGCGACGTACTGCGCCGTCAGGGTGGCGATGCCGCTCATCCGCTGCACGAGGTTGAGCGCGACGCGCTCGCCGCGGAGCACGCCGCCCGCGGGGCCCTCGATCCGGGCGAGGGTCTGCCCGGCCTCGAAGACCGCGCCGTCCTCCACGAGCACCGAGCAGCGGATCCGGGAGTCGGCCTGCCGCATCGTGCCGACGAGGACGGCGCCGCCGCTGAGGACGCCGGGCTCGCGGGCCACGAGGGCTGCGCTCGCGGTGGCGTCCGCGGGGAGGAGGGTGTCGGAGGTCAGGTCGCCCCAGGGCGCGTCCTCCTCGAGGGCGAGGGTGACGACGCGGTCGATGCTCTGGCGGGTCAGCACGGAAGGGCCGCCTCTCTGGTGGGGGCGGCGGCGCTCGCCGTCGCGGGGTCGGGGGAGTCGGTGCGGTGGTGGGCGCCGACGGAGTGCGTGCGCGCGAGCGCGGCGTCGATGAGAGCGAGGGCGCAGATCAGCAGGTTCGCGTCCTCGAGCGTCCTCAGTCCGAGCGGAGCGGGCGAGGCGGAGGCGACGAGCGCGTCGCGCGCCGCTGTGAGCCCCGCCGCGTCCCGGGAGAGGCCGGCTCCCGCCCACATCGCGTCCTGGAGAGCGGTGCGGTCGAGCGTCATCGGGACGACGGCGCGGGGAGGGGCGACCGGGCCGCCGCTCCAGGAGAGGGAGTCGAGGGCGAGCGCCGCGCGACGCGCGAACACGACGCCCTCGAGCAGGCTGTTGGAGGCGAGGCGGTTCGCGCCGTGGACGCCGGTGCGGGCGACCTCGCCGACCGCGAGCAGCCCGGGGAGGCTGGTGCGCCCGTCCAGGTCGGTCGCGATCCCGCCCATCCAGTAGTGCGCGGCCGGAGTCACGGGCAGCAGGTCGTCGGCGAGCGAGAGCCCGTTCTCGCGGCAGGCCGCCGAGATCGTCGGGAACCTCTTCGCCAGCACCTCGGGGTCGATCGCCCGGGCGTCCAGGTGCACGGGCAGTCCGCCCTGCAGCCGCATCCGCTCCGCGATCGCGCGCGCCACGACGTCGCGCGGCGCCAGCTCGGCCTCGGGGTGCACCCCGGCCAGGAACCGCTCGCCGGCGGCGTCGCGCAGCACCGCGCCCTCGCCGCGCACCGCCTCCGAGACGAGGAAGCCGCCCGGCAGCGCGAGCGTGGTCGGGTGGAACTGGTAGAACTCCAGGTCCGCCGTCTCCGCTCCCGCCCGCAGGGCGGCGGCGAGCCCGTCCCCGGTCGCGACGGACGGATTGGTGGTGTGCCGGTAGAGCTGCCCGGCGCCTCCGGTGGCCAGCACGACCGCGTCAGCCGCCAGGCGCTCGAGCACGCCGTCGTGCAGGACGTCGGCGCCCGTGACCGAGCCGCCCTCCCGCACGAGGTCGACCAGGGCGGCGTGCTCGCGCACCTCGACGGACGAGGCCCGCACCGCCGCCACGAGAGCGGCCTCGATCGCGGCGCCCGTCGCGTCGCCGCCGGCGTGCAGGATCCGCGGACGCGAGTGGGCGCCCTCGAGTCCCCGCGCCAGCTCGCCGCCCTCGCGGTCGAAGCCGACGCCCCACTCCTGCAGCACCGCGACCGCCTCCGGCCCCTCGGCGCAGAGCACCTCGACCGCCGAGCGCACGGCGAGGCCCGCACCGGCGGTGAGCGTGTCCTCCACGTGCAGCGCCACGGAGTCGCCCGGCGCCGTGACCGCGGCGATCCCGCCCTGCGCGGCGCGCGTCGACGACTCCGCCAGCGCGCCCTTGGTGACGAGCAGCACCTCGTGGCGGCGCTGCGCCGTCAGCGCGGCGACCAGCCCGGCGATGCCGCTGCCGACGACGACGACCCGCGCCATGTCAGACCGCCGCCGGCCCGGCGGGCGGAACGGCCGCGAGCATCCGCTCGAGGGCGATGCGCGCCTCGGCCTGCACCGACTCCGCGACCTCGATCCGGTTGAGCACCGTCCCCGCGACCAGTCCCTCGAGCACCCAGGCGAGGTAGCCGGGGTGGATGCGGTACATGGTCGAGCAGGGGCAGACCACGTCGTCGAGGCAGAAGATCGTGTGCTGCGGGTACTGGACGGCGAGGCGCTGCACCAGGTTGATCTCGGTGCCGATCGCGAAGGTCGATCCCGCGGGTGCCGCCTGGATCGCCTTCACGATGTAGTCGGTCGAGCCGTACTCGTCGGCCGCGTCGACGACCGCCATCGGGCACTCCGGGTGCACGATCACGCGCACGCCCGGGTGCTCGGCGCGCGCCTTCGCGATCTGGGCCGTCGTGAAGCGCTTGTGCACCGAGCAGAAGCCGTGCCAGAGGATCACCTGCGCGTCCAGGAGCGTCGCGGTGTCGGAGCCGCCCTGCGGCTTCCGCGGGTTCCACATCGGCATCCGCTCCAGCGGCACGCCCATCGCCTTGGCGGTGTTGCGGCCGAGGTGCTGGTCGGGGAAGAACAGCACCCGCTGCCCGCGCGCGAACGCGTCCTCGAGCACGGTCGCCGCGTTCGAGGAGGTGCAGACCACGCCTCCGTTGCGGCCGCAGAACGCCTTCAGCGCGGCGGAGGAGTTCATGTACGTGACCGGGACGAGCGGCACGCGGCCGTCGGCGTCCGGCTCGGTGCCGTAGAGCTCGGTGAGCTCGGCCCACGCGTCCTCGACGGAGTCGATGTCGGCCATGTCCGCCATCGAGCAGCCGGCCGCCAGATTCGGGAGGATCACGGCCTGCTCCGGTCCGGAGAGGATGTCGGCCGTCTCCGCCATGAAGTGCACGCCGCAGAAGACGATGGCCTCGGCGTCGGGCCGGCTCGTCGCCGCCTTCGCCAGCTGGAACGAGTCGCCCACGTAGTCGGCGTACTGCACCACCTCGTCCCGCTGGTAGAAGTGCCCGAGCACGACGACCCGCTCGCCGAGCGTCTCCTTCGCCGCGAGGATGCGGTGGTGCAGCTCGTCGGCGCTCGCCGTCGTGTACTCCTCCGGCAGACGTCCCTGGACCGGGGCGTCGGCCGGGATCGGGTCGGCCTGGGAGGCGCCGGGCCCGTAGGCGGGCAGGCCGAGGTCGAACGACCAGGGGGCCTCCGCGAGCTCGGGCGCGCAGGTGGCGCCGGGCGCGGAGCCGCCCTCGATGAGTCGGATGGTGCTGTCGACGGATGTCACGGTGTTCTCCTCGTGAGGCGGGTGGGGGAGTCGGGCGGCGCGCTCAGACGGGCAGCGGGCCGTTGTCGACGAGCGCCGCCGACTCGTCGTAGCGGTAGAGGCGCGGGGGACGGTGGCGGGTGCCCGTCAGGCGCTCCCCGGTGGGCACCACGGTGCCGGAGCTCTCGATCGTCCGGCGGAAGTTGGCCGGGTCGAGGGGCTTCTGCAGGACGGCCTCGTGGACCTCCCGCAGCTGGGACAGGGTGAAGGCGCCGCCGAGGAAGGCCTGCGCGATGCGGGAGTACTCCATCTTGTTGCGCAGGCGCCAGAGGGCGTACTCGACGATCAGTCCGTGGTCGAAGGCGAGCTCGAGCGGCAGATCGGTGCAGAGCCAGGCGACGTTCTCTCCCACGATGGCCTCGTCGGCCTCGGCGGAGCGCACGAGCGCCCAGTAGACGATCGACACGACGCGGTCCTCGCCGGGGGAGCGGTCGGTGCCGCCGACGGCGTAGAGCTGCTCGAGGTAGCGCGGAGCCAGGCCCGTGGTCTCGCGGAGAGTGCGGCGGGCCGACTCGGCGAGGTCCTCGTCCGGATGCAGCGGTCCGCCGGGCAGTGCCCAGAGTCCCTCGAACGGCTCGCGGATGCGCCGGACGACGGGGATCCAGACGGTGCTCGCTCCGGTCTCCGGGTGCGGCCGCAGGGCGAAGATCACCGTCGACACGGCGAGCTGCACGTCCGGCATCCGACGCCCCCTACTAAGAGTCGCACCGACTGTAAGTGCTGGGATCACCTTAGTGTAACGAACACCTGAACACCTAGCGGAAGAGGCGCCACGCCGCGCAGGGTCCGCCCTCACCGCTAGGCTGACCGCACAACCGAATACCGGGCCGCAATACGCGACGCGGGAGAGCCGACTCCGGTCGGCACCGAAGGAGCAAGCCTCCCCGCCAATCTCTCAGGTCTTGTACCGCGTCGAACTGGCCACTCTGGAAAGCGATCCGCTCGGATCCGCCCATGGTGAAAGCGCTCGACCCCTCGGGGCGGCGCGAATCTCTCAGGCTCCACGACAGAGGGGGAGTTCCCACGGCACTGCTGTGCTCTGCCGCGAACGCGGCGCGAGTCCAGCACTGCGACGAAATGGAGAACTCATGTCCGAGACCCCGACGACCAGCCCCGAAGCCCGCTACTCGCCCCTGCACGAGGTGCACGTCGCCGCCGGCGCGTCCTTCACCGACTTCGCCGGGTGGCAGATGCCGGTCCGCTACTCCGGCGATCTCGCCGAGCACCACGCCGTGCGCACCGCCGCCGGCCTCTTCGACCTCTCGCACATGGCCGAGATCCTCGTCGTCGGCCCCGAGGCGGTCGACGCCCTCGACTACGCGCTGGCGAGCGACATCTCGGCCGTCGCCGCCGGCCGCGCGAAGTACACCCTCCTCCTGGAGCGCACGGGCGGCGTGATCGACGACCTCGTCGTCTACCGCACGGGCGAGGACCGCTTCATGGTCGTCGCGAACGCGGCCAACCGGCACATCGTCGCCGAGACGCTCCGCGACCGCACCGCGATGTTCGAGTGCGAGCTGTTCGACGAGAGCGACGACGTCGCCCTCATCGCGCTGCAGGGCCCGCGCTCGCTCGAGATCCTGCAGAACGTCCAGGGCCTCGCCGTCGAGACCGAGCGGGGAGCGGAGTCGGTGCTCGACACGGACGACGCCGCCCGCCTGCTCGCGGAGCTGCGCTACTACCGCGCCGTGCCCGCGACCTTCGAGGCGCACCCGATCCTGATCGCGCGCACCGGGTACACAGGCGAGGACGGCTTCGAGATCTACGTCTCGCCCGACTCCGCTCCCGCGCTCTGGCAGGCTCTCGCCGAGACCGGCGCCGGAGCGGGCCTCGTCCCCGCCGGCCTCGCCGCCCGCGACACCCTCCGCCTCGAGGCGGGCATGCCGCTCTACGGCCACGAGCTCTCCCGCGACGTCTTCCCCGCACAGGCCGGCCTCGGCCGCGTCGTCGCCTTCGGGAAGCCGATCGACTTCGTCGGCCGCGCGGCCAGCGAGGAGGGTCCCTCCGGAGAAGCTCCTGTGCTCGTCGGGCTCGTCGGCGAGGGCCGCCGCGCCGCCCGCGCCGACTACACCGTCCTCTCCGGCGACGACGAGGTCGGAGTGGTCACCAGCGGCGTCCTCTCGCCGACCCTGGGCGTCCCGATCGCGATGGCCTACGTCGCCCCCGCCTCCGCGCAGCCCGGGACGGCGCTCGCCGTCGACATCCGCGGCACGCGCCTCCCGATGACCGTCACCGAGCTCCCCTTCTACTCGAGAAAGAAGAACTGACATGGCCGTGCCCACCGAGCTGCAGTACACCTCCGACCACGAGTGGATCCGGGTCGACGGAGAGGTCGCGACCGTCGGCATCACCGCCTACGCCGCCGACAAGCTGGGCGACGTCGTCTTCGTCGAGCTCCCCGAGGCGGGAGCCCGCGTCGAGGGCGGCAGCGTCGTCGGCGAGATCGAGTCGACCAAGTCGGTGGGCGAGCTGTTCGCCCCCGTCGACGGCGAGGTCCTCGAGGCCAACACGGCCGTCGTCGACAGCCCCGAGCTCGTCAACTCCGACCCGTTCGGCGAGGGGTGGCTGATCCGGGTCCGCTTCGACGCCCTGCCCGACGGCCTCCTCGACTCGGCCGCCTACACCGAGCTGGTCGGCGAGTAGATGGCGGCCACCAGGACCCCCGGCGCCTTCGAGTCCCGCCACATCGGGACCGACGCCGACGCGCAGCGCACCATGCTCGCGGCTCTCGGCTACGACTCCGTGGAGGAGCTCGTCACCGCCGCCGTCCCCGAGTCGATCCACGTCCGCGACCTCCCGCGGGTGCTGCCCGCTCCGGCCACCGAGACGGAGGCGCTCGCCGAGCTGCGCGCCCTCGCCGCGAGGAACACGGTGCGTCGGCCGATGATCGGCCTCGGCTACTACGGCACGCACACCCCCGCCGTGATCAAGCGCAACGTGCTCGAGAACCCCAGCTGGTACACGGCCTACACCCCGTACCAGCCCGAGATCTCGCAGGGGCGCCTGGAGGCGCTGATCAACTTCCAGACGATGGTCTCCGACCTCACCGGCCTCGACACGGCCGGCGCGTCGATGCTCGACGAGGGCACGGCCGTCGTCGAGGCGATGCTGCTCGCGCGCCGCGCCTCGAAGGCGCGCACCGACGTCTTCGTCGTCGACTCCGACGCTCTCCCGCAGACCCTCGCGCTGCTGCGCGGCCGCGCGGAGGCCGTCGGCATCCGCATCGTCGAGCTCCCGCTCTCGCGCACCGCCGCGGAGGAGGTGCCGGAGTGCTTCGGCGCACTCGTGCAGTACCCCGGCGCGTCCGGGCACCTCTGGGACCCGTCGGCGGTGCTCGCCGCGGTGAAGGCCCACGGAGGCCTGGCCGTCGTCGCCGCCGACCTGCTCGCGCTGACCCTGGTGCGCTCGCCGGGCGAGCTCGGCGCGGACGTCGCGGTCGGCACCACGCAGCGCTTCGGCGTCCCGCTGGGCTTCGGAGGGCCGCACGCCGGCTACCTCGCCGTCCGCAAGGGACTCGAGCGCCAGCTGCCCGGCCGCCTCGTCGGCGTCAGCCAGGACGCGGACGGCCACCCCGCCTACCGCCTGTCCCTCCAGGCCCGCGAGCAGCACATCCGCCGTGAGAAGGCGACCTCGAACATCTGCACCGCGCAGGTCCTCCTGGCGGTCATGGCGGCGATGTACGCGGTCTACCACGGGCCGGACGGGCTCGCCGCGATCGCAGAGCGCGTGCACGGCCGGGCCGCGCTCCTCGCGCGCCTCCTCCTCGACCGGGGCCACTCCCTCCGGCACGCCGACTTCTTCGACACCGTCTCGGTCGTCGTGCCCGGCGGCGCGGAGGCGGCGGTCGCCCGCGCCCGCCAGGCCGGCTTCGACGTGCGCCTGGTCGACGCCGACACGGTCTCGGTGTCGATCGACGAGACGGTCACCGACCTCGAGGTGATCGCCGTCGCGACCGCCGTCGGGCAGCTGGACTCGTCGTTCGGCTTCCTCAGCGGCTCCGCGCGGAGCATCCCCGCCGAGCTCGACCGCCGCACGCCGTTCCTCGTGCACCCGGTCTTCAGCAGCCACCACAGCGAGACCTCGATGATGCGCTACCTCAAGCGCCTCGCCGACTCGGACTACGCGCTGGACCGCGGCATGATCCCGCTCGGCTCCTGCACCATGAAGCTCAACGCCGCCACCGAGATGGAGGCGGTCAGCTGGCCCGAGTTCGCGGACCTGCACCCGTTCGCCCCCGAGGCGGACGTGCAGGGCTCGCTGGCGCTGATCGACCAGCTGGAGGGGTGGCTCGCCCACCTCACGGGCTACGACTCCGTGTCGCTCCAGCCCAACGCCGGCTCGCAGGGCGAGCTCGCGGGCCTGCTGGCGATCCGCGGCTGGCACCGGTCGAACGGCGACGAGGACCGCACGGTCTGCCTGATCCCCTCGAGCGCCCACGGCACCAACGCCGCGAGCGCGGTCCTCGCCGGCATGCGCGTCGTCGTCGTGGCCTGCGACGAGCTCGGCAACGTCGACCTGGACGACCTCCGGGCGAAGATCGCCGAGCACGCGGGCTCCCTCGCCGCGCTGATGATCACCTACCCGTCGACCCACGGCGTCTACGAGCACGAGGTCGCCGAGATCTGCCGCCTCGTCCACGAGGCCGGCGGACAGGTGTACGTGGACGGCGCGAACCTCAACGCGCTTCTGGGCTTCGCCCGCTTCGGAGACTTCGGCGGCGACGTCTCGCACCTCAACCTGCACAAGACGTTCTGCATCCCGCACGGCGGAGGCGGTCCCGGCGTCGGTCCCGTCGCCGCGAAGGCGCACCTCGCGCCGTTCCTGCCCGGTCACCCGCTCGCGCAGCGGCTCGAGCACGGCGTGGGCACGCAGGGCGAGCGGATCGTCCACGGCGGCGCACCGGTGTCGGCAGCGCCCTACGGCAGCCCCGGCATCCTGCCGATCTCGTGGGCGTACGCCCGGATGATGGGCGAGGAGGGCCTGCGGGCCGCGACCGGGGCGGCCGTCCTCTCGGCCAACTACGTCGCCGCGCGCCTCCGCGAGCACTACCCGGTGCTCTACACGGGGGACAACGGGCTCGTCGCCCACGAGTGCATCCTCGACATCCGTCCGCTGACGGCGGCGACCGGAGTGACCGTGGACGACGTCGCCAAGCGCCTCGTCGACTACGGCTTCCACGCCCCGACCATGAGCTTCCCCGTCGCCGGGACCCTGATGGTCGAGCCGACGGAGAGCGAGGACCTCGTCGAGATCGACCGCTTCATCGACGCGATGATCGGGATCCGGGCGGAGGCCGACCGCGTCGGCGCGGGGGAGTGGCCGGTGGACGACAACCCGCTGCGCGGCGCCCCGCACACCGCCGAGTGCCTGACGGCCGAGGAGTGGACGCACCCCTACAGCCGCGAGCAGGCCGTCTACCCGGTCCGCTCGCTGGTGCGCGGCAAGTACTGGCCGCCGGTCCGCCGGATCGATCAGGCCTACGGCGACCGCAACCTCGTCTGCGCCTGCCCGCCCATCGAGGCCTTCGCCTGATCCGCCCGCACGCGCTCGTCCGCAACCGAGGGTGAGAGAGCAGGAACGGAGCCCCGAGCCCGTCCTCGGCTCTCCGACCCTCGGTTGCGGGCACCGTCGGTCCCTCACAGGCGCGGAGTGGGGCGCAGTCCTCCCGATCCGGGGGGAACGGCGCACGGCGACTCCGATGCACGAGGGAGCCCGACCGTGTGGAACGCGTGGTGGAGGTGCTGGCAGGCAGGGCTCGACGGAGTAGTGACGAGCGAGCAGCTCCACCGTGCGGGCGTCACGCCGCGGCAGTGGAGAGCCGCGGCGCGGTCCTGCGGCTCCTCGGATGCGATCGGTCCGACGTCACGTCCGCGGAGCCGGCGGCGCGAAC
Organism: Rathayibacter sp. AY1B7; assembly: GCF_002932735.1. NCBI lineage: Bacteria > Bacillati > Actinomycetota > Actinomycetes > Micrococcales > Microbacteriaceae > Rathayibacter > Rathayibacter sp. AY1B7. The sequence continues at coordinate 89,425 of NZ_PSWK01000005.1, read as the reverse complement.
AGCTCGGGCCAGAGGGCGACGGCCAACGGGTACCCGACGAACGAGACGATGTCGATGATCGAGTGGGCGATCACCAGGGGCAGGGTGCGGCCGAAGCGCTGGTAGAACAGTCCGAACACCAGGCCCATGACCACGTTCCCGATGAAGGGCCCGATGCCCTGGTACAGGTGGTAGCTGCCCCGGAGCAGCGCACTGGTCACCAGGATCCGCCACCGCCCCCAGCCCAGATCGCCCAGGCGGGCGAAGAGGTACCCGATCACGACGACCTCCTCCTGCACTCCCGCCCGGATCGCGGAGAGCACGAGCACCGGCACCGTCCACCAGTACGCGTCCAGCGGCGAGGCCACCACCGCCACGGTGATGCCCAGCGCGCGTCCGACGGCGTACAGCGCGATGCCCGGCGCGCCGATCGCCACCGCGAGGACGGTCCCGGTCCCCAGGTCCGCGAACGGCCGGCGCAGGTCGAGCCCCAGGCGCCCGAGCGGACGGCCCGAGCTCTGCCAGAGCAGGAACGCGCAGAGGGCCACCGGCACCAGGTCGAAGAAGAGCGCGAGCAGCTGGTAGACGAGGTCGAAGCCCGGGCGGTCGCTGAGGGCGCCGTTGATCGTCGCGGTCTGGTCGGCCAGTGCGGTCGAGCGGGTGAGCCGGTTGGCGATGGAGACCACCGAGTAGACCGCGGAGGCGCCCAGCGAGAGCCCGAGGACCAGCAGGATCTCGATGCGGATCCGGCGCCGTCCGGGCGCGGATCCTGACAGGTCGGTGGACACTCCGTGCGTCTCCTCTGAAGTCGATGTGTTGCGCGACGGCCGCCCGGTACGCACGTTTCGTGCAGAACAGCGCAAGGATTCCACCTCCCGGTTACCGCTGTGTAACGGTTGCCACATGCTTTTGTGCAGATAGCGGGCGAATACATAGTCTCGTTGAAGGCATCCGCGCGACGGCCACCAGTCTCGTGCGCCGCCGCCGTCGCCACGCGCACGGCACTCCACGCGTCAGGGAAACCACTTCTCGCGCGCCCCCACATCACTGGAGGAATAGTGAACATCAGACGTTACGGATTCGGGGCTCTGGCGCTCGTCGCCGCGAGCACGCTGGTCCTGGCCGGCTGCAGCAGCTCGAACGACTCGGGCGGAGGTGCATCGGGAGGCGACGCCGCCGCGATCATCTCCACGAACGGCTCCGAGCCGCAGAACCCGCTGATCCCGACGAACACCAACGAGGTGGGCGGCGGCAAGATCCTCGACGAGATCTTCGCGGGCCTGGTCTACTACGACGCCAAGGGCGCCCCCGAGAACGACGTCGCCGAGTCCATCGAGTCGGACGACGCGCAGAACTACACGATCACGATCAAGTCGGGCCTGACCTTCACGAACGGCGACCCGGTCACCTCCAGCTCGTTCATCGACGCCTGGAACTACGGCGCCAAGCTGTCGAACAACCAGCTCAGCGCGTCGTTCTTCTCGAACTTCGAGGGCTTCAGCGACACCGAGGACAGCGAGCTCACCGGCCTCAAGGCCGTGGACGACACCACCTTCACCGTCGCGCTCAAGTCCCCGCAGTCGGACTTCCCGATCAGCCTCGGCTACTCGGCGTACTACCCGCTGCCCGCCGCCGCGTTCGACGACATGGCCGCCTTCGGTGAGAACCCGATCGGCAACGGCCCGTACAAGCTCGACGGCGACGACGCGTGGCAGCACGACGTCCAGATCGAGCTCGTCAAGAACGACGAGTACACCGGCCCCCGCGAGGCCCAGAACGGCGGCCTGAAGATCGTCTTCTACGCCACCCAGGACGCCTCCTACGCCGACCTCCTCGGCGGCAACGTCGACGTGATCGACCAGATCCCGGACTCCGCCTTCGGCACCTTCGAGAGCGACCTCGGCGACCGCGCCGTGAACCAGCCCTCGGCCGTGTTCCAGTCCTTCACCATCCCGGGCCGTCTCCCGCACTTCGACGGCGAGGAGGGCCAGCTCCGCCGCCAGGCGATCTCGATGTCCTTCGACCGCAAGGAGATCACCGACGTGATCTTCGAGGGCACCCGCACCCCGGCCTCCGACTTCACCTCCCCGGTGATCGACGGCTACAGCGACGCCCTCTCCGGCGCCGACGTGCTCGAGTACAACCCCGACGAGGCCAAGGCGCTGTGGGCTCAGGCCGACGCGATCAGCCCCTGGGACGGCACCTTCAAGATCGCCTACAACGCCGACGGCGGCCACCAGGGCTGGGTCGACGCGGTGACCAACTCGATCAAGAACACGCTGGGCATCGACGCCGAGGGCGACGCGTACCCGACCTTCGCCGAGGCGCGCACCAAGATCGTCGACCGCTCGATCGAGACCGCGTTCCGCACCGGATGGCAGGCCGACTACCCGAGCCTCTACAACTTCCTCGGACCGCTCTACGTGACCGGCGCCTCGTCCAACGACGGCGACTACTCGAACCCCGAGTTCGACACCCTGCTCCAGCAGGGCCTGTCGGACGCCGACGCCGACGCTGCGAACAAGACGTTCCAGCAGGCCCAGGAGATCCTCCTGAAGGACCTCCCGTCGCTGCCCCTGTGGTACGCGAACGTGACCGGCGGCTACGGCGAGGGCGTGTCGAACGTCGAGTTCGGCTGGAACTCGGTGCCGCTCTACTACGAGATCACCAAGAACTAAGCTCGAACCACTGGGGCGCTTCGCCCGTGCCGTCGGCCACCAGGTCACGGCACGGGCGGAGCGCCCTGTTTCGGTCACAATCGAATGAGGTCCCCATCCATGCGACTCCGGAACCGGCTGGGCTGACATGCTCGCCTACATCGTCCGACGCATCCTGCAAGCCGTCCCCGTGCTCATCGGCACCACGTTCCTCATCTACTTCATGGTCTTCTCCATGCCGGGGAACCCGCTCCTGTCGCTCTTCGGCGACAAGACGCCGAGCCCCGCACTCCTCGCCCGCCTCGAGGAGCAGTACCACCTGAACGAGCCCTTCTTCGTCCAGTACCTGTACTACCTGGGAGGCGTCGTCCGCGGCGACTTCGGCATCTCGTTCTCCGGCCAGTCCGTCAACGAGATCCTCGCCCGCACCTTCCCGGTCACCCTGACGCTGGCCATGATGGCGATCGTCATCGAGATCGTCGTCGCGCTGACCATCGGCCTCATCAGCGGTCTGCGCAAGGGCAGCTTCTTCGACGCGAGCGCCCTGGTCGTCAGCCTCCTGCTCGTGTCGGTGCCGATCTTCGTGCTCTGCTTCATCGCGCAGTCCTTCTTCGCGATCCAGCTGGGATGGTTCCCTCCGACCGTCGGAGCCGACGCGTCGTTCCAGAGGCTGCTGCTGCCCGCGATCGTGCTCGCCCTGTTCGTGGTCGCGTCGGCCATCCGCCTCACGCGCGGCTCGGTCATCGAGACGGCCGGCTCGGACTTCGTCCGCACCGCGTACAGCAAGGGGCTCTCGCGACGCCGCGTCATCCCCGTGCACGTCCTGCGCAACTCGCTCATCCCGGTCACGACGCAGTTCGGAGCCGACTTCGGCCTCCTGATCGTCGGCGCGACCGTGACCGAGGGCATCTTCAACGTTCCCGGAGTCGGGAACACGCTCTATCAGGCGATCATCCGAGGTGAGCGGCCGACCGTCGTCTCCTTCGTCACGGTCATGGTGCTGTTCTACCTCGTGGTGAACATCCTCGTCGACCTGCTCTACGCCGTACTCGACCCGAGGATCCGCTATGCCAAATGAGTCCACCGGCGGCGCGCAGAAGGCCCGCCGCATCGACCACTTCGTGGCCCCGCTCGAGGAGACGCCGATCGCGTCGGTCGACGCCGTCAGCCTCGACGAGAAGCCCAGCAACCTCTGGACCGACGCGTGGCGCGACCTGCGCAAGCGGCCCATGTTCTGGATCTCGGGCGTCCTGATCCTCGTCATCATCGCCGTCGCGCTGTTCCCGGGCCTGTTCACCTCGGTGGACCCCCGCCAGTGCGCGCTCTCGTTCAGCAACCAGGGCCCCGGCGACGGCAGCCTGCTCGGCTACACCAAGCAGGGGTGCGACGTCTTCTCGCGGATCATCCACGGCACGTCCACGTCGCTGACCGTCGGCCTCATCGTGATCGTGATCACGACGGTCTCCGGCGTCATCGGCGGCGCTCTGGCCGGCTTCTTCGGCGGCTGGGTCGACACCGTGATCATGCGCCTCGGCGACATCTTCTTCTCGATCCCCTACATCCTCGCCGCGGTCGTCATCATGTCCGTCTTCTCGGCCTACCGGAACGTGTTCGTCATCGCCCTGGCGATCGGCGCGTTCGCCTGGCCGACGACGGCGCGCGTCCTGCGCTCCGAGGTCCTCCGCGTGAAGCAGGCCGACTTCGTCGGCGCCGCCACCGCGACCGGCCTCTCCCGCATGGCGATCCTGTTCCGGCACGTGCTGCCGAACTCGATCGCTCCCGTCATCGTCGTCACGACGATCTCGCTCGGCGCGGCCATCACCGCGGAGGCGACGCTGTCGTTCCTCGGCGTCGGCCTTCCCGGCTCGGTCATGTCGTGGGGCAACGACATCAGCCAGGCCCAGCGCGATCTGCGCACCAACCCGCAGACGCTGATCTACCCGTCGATCGCCCTGACGGTCACGGTGCTGAGCTTCATCCTCCTCGGCGAATCGCTCCGCGACGCGCTCGACCCGAAGGCGAGGGCCCTCCGATGACCGCCACGACACCGAACGCACCGCACGGGCCGCTGCTCGAGGTCACCGACCTCGAGGTCGGCTTCCAGACCGGCAGCGGACTGGTCCCCGCCCTCCGCGGCGTGAGCCTCACGATCGAGCACGGCCAGACCGTCGCGATCGTGGGGGAGTCGGGCTCCGGCAAGTCGACGACCGCCGCCGCGATCATCGGCCTGCTCCCCGGCACCGGCCAGGTCACCGCCGGCTCCGTGCTGTTCGACGGCAAGGACCTCGCGAAGGCGACGAGGACCGAGCTTGAGGACATCCGCGGCCGCCGGATCGGCTACGTCCCGCAGGACCCGATGTCGAACCTGAACCCCGTGTGGTCGGTCGGCTTCCAGGTCGAGGAGACCATCAAGGCCAACGGCCTCGCGACCGGTCGCAAGGAGGTGCGCGCCAAGGCGATCGAGGTCCTGCAGAACGCGGGCCTCGCCGACGCGGAGAAGCGCCTCAAGCAGTTCCCGCACCAGTTCTCGGGCGGCATGCGCCAGCGCGTGCTGATCGGCATCGGCCTGGCCGCGGCTCCCCAGCTGCTGATCGCCGACGAGCCCACCTCGGCGCTCGACGTCACGGTCCAGCGCCGGATCCTCGACCACCTCGAGACGCTGACGAAGACCGACGGCACCGCGCTGCTCTTCATCACGCACGACCTGGGCCTCGCCGCCGAGCGCGCCGAGAAGCTCATCGTCATGTACAAGGGCCGCATCGTCGAGTCCGGCGCCTCGGTGGAGGTGCTGCAGAACCCGCAGCACCCCTACACGCAGCGCCTGATCGCGGCGGCGCCCAGCCTCGCGTCGCGCCGCATCCAGTCGACGGCCGGCCGGGCCGTGGAGTCGGTCTCCGGCGAGTCGGAGGCCGTGCGCGAGGTCGACCTGGTCGGCGCGGGCGCCGCGCACCACGCCGGCGCGGTCGCCTCGGGCGCCCCGATGATCGAGGTCGACGGCCTCACGAAGGTCTTCAAGATCCGCCGCGGCGGCCTGAAGGCCGAGGACTTCACCGCCGTCGACAACGTGTCGTTCTCGATCCCGAAGGGCACCACCACGGCGCTCGTGGGCGAGTCCGGATCGGGCAAGTCGACGATCGCCCGCCTGGTGCTGGGCCTCGAGACGGCGACGTCCGGAGCGATCTCGATCGCCGGTCGCCGGACCGAGAAGCTCAAGGGCCGCGACATGCTGGCGCTCCGGCGCTCCATGCAGCCGGTGTTCCAGGACCCGTACGGCTCGCTCGACCCGCTGCACAACATCGGCAACACCATCTCGGAGCCGCTGCGAGTGCACAAGGTCGGCGACCGGACGTCGCAGCGCGAGCGCGTCCTCGAGCTGCTCGACCAGGTGTCCCTCCCGCGCGTGATCGCGAGCCGGTACCCGAACGAGCTCTCCGGCGGCCAGCGCCAGCGCGTGGCGATCGCCCGCGCGCTCGCGCTGAAGCCGGAGATCGTGGTGCTCGACGAGGCCGTGTCGGCTCTGGACGTCCTCGTCCAGGCGCAGATCCTCCGCCTCCTCGCCGACCTGCAGGCCGAGCTCGGGCTGACCTACCTGTTCATCACGCACGACCTGGCGGTGGTCCGCGTGATCGCCGACGACGTCTGCGTGATGCAGAAGGGCAGGATCGTCGAGCACGCCCCGACGGACACCGTGTTCGACTCGCCGCAGCAGGAGTACACCCGCGAGCTGCTCGACGCCATCCCCGGCGCCGGCATCGAGTTCGCGGTCTGACCGACCGTCACCAGGGCCCCGGCCCCGCCTGGAGCGCTCCTCGGAGCCCTCCGGAGCGGGGATCCGGGGCCCTTCGCCGTGCGGACGCCTCGCTGCGGTACGATGGATGGTCCCCCTTTTGCACGAGAACACGAGACGAGTCCGTATCCATGGCAAGTGCCACCCGCTCCGACCTGCGCAACGTCGCGATCGTCGCCCACGTCGACCATGGCAAGACCACGCTGGTCGACGCCATGCTCAAGCAGACGAACTCCTTCGACGCGCACGCCCACGTGGACGAGCGCGCGATGGACTCCAACGAGCTCGAGCGCGAGAAGGGCATCACGATCCTCGCGAAGAACACCGCTGTCTCGTACAGCGGCAAGCACGCGAGCGACGGTCCCATCACCATCAACGTCATCGACACCCCGGGCCACGCCGACTTCGGCGGCGAGGTCGAGCGCGGCCTGTCGATGGTCGACGGCGTCTGCCTCCTCGTCGACGCGTCCGAGGGCCCGCTGCCCCAGACCCGCTTCGTGCTGCGCAAGGCGCTCGAGGCGAAGCTCCCCGTCATCCTCCTGGTCAACAAGACCGACCGCCCCGACGCGCGCATCGACGAGGTCGTCGCCGAGAGCCAGGACCTGCTCCTCGGCCTCGCCTCCGACATGGCCGACGACGTGCCGGACCTCGACCTCGACGCGATCCTCGACGTCCCCGTGGTCTACGCCTCCGGCAAGGCCGGCCGCGCCTCGGCGAACAAGCCCGAGGACGGCACGCTGCCGGACGCCGAGGACCTGGAGCCGCTGTTCGAGGCGATCCTCAAGCACATCCCCGCGCCGACCTACGACGACGACGCGCCCCTCCAGGCCCACGTCACCAACCTCGACGCGTCGCCGTTCCTCGGCCGCCTCGCCCTCCTCCGCGTCTTCAACGGCACGATCAAGAAGGGGCAGACGGTCGCCTGGGTCCACCACGACGGCACCCACACCAACGCGCGCATCACCGAGCTGCTGATCACCAAGGCGCTCGACCGCTACCCGGCCGAGTCCGCGGGCCCCGGCGACATCGTCGCGATCGCGGGCTTCCCCGAGATCACCATCGGCGAGACCATCGCCGACCCCGAGGACATCCGCCCGCTGCCGGCCATCACGGTCGACGACCCGGCGATCTCGATGACGATCGGCACCAACACCTCGCCGCTCGTCGGCAAGGTGAAGGGCCACAAGCTCACGGCGCGCATGGTCAAGGACCGCCTCGACCGCGAGCTCATCGGAAACGTGTCGCTCAAGATCGTCGACATCGGACGCCCCGACTCGTGGGAGGTCCAGGGCCGCGGCGAGCTCGCGCTGGCCATCCTCGTCGAGCAGATGCGCCGCGAGGGCTACGAGCTGACCGTCGGCAAGCCCCAGGTGGTCACCCGCCAGGTCGACGGCAAGACGCACGAGCCCTTCGAGCACCTCACGATCGACGCCCCGGAGGAGTACCTCGGTGCGATCACGCAGCTCCTCGCCGCCCGCAAGGGCCGCATGGACGGCATGTCGAACCACGGCACCGGCTGGGTCCGCATGGAGTTCATCGTTCCGTCGCGCGGCCTGATCGGCTTCCGCACCGAGTTCCTCACCACCACGCGCGGCACCGGCATCGCGAACGCGATCCTGCACGGCTACGAGCCGTGGGCCGGCGCGATCGTCACCCGCAACAACGGGTCGATCGTCGCGGACCGCAACGGCGTCGTGACCCCGTTCGCCATCATCGCGCTCCAGGAGCGGATGACCTTCTTCGTGAACCCCACCGAGGAGGTCTACGAGGGCATGGTGATCGGCGAGAACTCGCGCAACGACGACATGGACGTGAACATCACCAAGGAGAAGAAGCTGACCAACATGCGTCAGTCCACCTCCGACACCTTCGAGTCGATGACGCCGTCGCGTCAGCTGACGCTCGAGGAGTGCCTCGAGTTCGCCCGCGAGGACGAGTGCGTCGAGGTCACCCCCGAGGTCGTCCGCATCCGCAAGGTGGAGCTCGATGCGAACGCCCGCGCGCGCATGACGAGCCGCCTCAAGAAGCAGGGCTGAGCCCCGGGCGCCTCGGCGCCCGCCCACGACGAGACCGGCCGGAGCGATGCTCCGGCCGGTCTCGTCGTCTCCGCCCGGTGCTGCAGCGTGCAGCGCCGATCCCGTCCCTCGCGGTCCGGATCAGCCCGCCGGACTCGGAGAGGGAGAGGGGGTCGAGGACTCCGCCTCGAGCGTCGAGGTGACGAAGGAGACGAACGCCGCCGCGTCGTCCGGCTTCCCCGTGTACTGCTCGCCGTTCACCAGCACGGTGGGCGTCGACTCGAGCTTCGGCAGCGAGGAGTTCGCGAGGGGGAGCGAGGTGGCCCGCTCGGTCGCGGCCTTCACCCAGGGCCGGAACTCGCCCGCGGTCATGCAGGCGAGGACGTCGTCGTCGGTGACGCCCGCTCCGGTCACCAGCGCCCGCAGAGCGTCGTCGTCGAGGCCGGTCGACCCCTCCGCCGGCTGCTGCGCGAAGAGCGCCGCGTTCACGGCGAGGAAGCGGTCCGGATCCTCGTCGGCGACGCACGCCGCGGCGTTCGCGGCCCGGCTGGAGTACTCGGAGCCGGCCGAGGAGGAGTCGAGGATCGCCACCGGGTGGATCTCGAGCGTGATCGCCCCCTTCGTCAGCCACGACTGCAGCTGCTCGGCGTTCGCCTTCTCGAACTGCCCGCAGTACGGGCAGAGGTAGTCGACGTAGAGGTCGACGGCGACGACTCCGCCCGCCCGCGTGGCGCTCTCGTCGGTCGGGACGGGGGAGGCTCCCGGAGCGAGTGCCGCGGTCGTCGTCGCCGACACGGCCGAGCCGTCGCCCGCGAGGACGATGCCGTCGCTGAGCATGTTCGCCGGGCCGGCGCTCGCGACCTCCTGCTGCGACCAGACGTTCCAGCAGACCAGGGCCACGACCGCGAGGAGCCCGACGACCGCTCCGCCCTGCCCGAGCAGCCGGTTCCGGCGCCGCCGGCGCCTCTCCGCTTCGCGGCGCTCCCGCGCCTGCGCTCGGGCGAGCTCCTGGCGCTCGCGCTTGGTCAGGCCGCTTCTCGCACTGTTCCCGGACATCGCCGACGACGCTACGGGCGCAGGCTTCGGCGGGCCGTGGAGTGCGCCCGCCGGATCCTGAGACGGAGTGCGGGTCCTCTCAGGGATCAGGCGAAGAGGCCGGCGCCGAGGAAGTCGGTCTCGTCGCGGGCACCGGGCGGCACCGCGAACACGGCCGAGCCGACGTGCTTCACGTACTCGTTCAGCGCGTCCGTCGCGAGGTTCCGCTGCACGGTGACGAACTGCTCCGGGGAGCGCTGGAACGAGAGGAAGAACAGCCCCGCGTTCAGGCGTCCGAGCTCGTCGTTGCCGTCGACGAAGTTGTAGCCGCGGCGCAGGAGCCGCACCCCGTTGTTCACGCTCGGATGCGCGAGGCGCACGTGCGACTCCTGATCGATCAGCGGGGCACCGGTGGCGCCGGCCGCTGCGAAGTCCGGCTCGGTGGACTCCGTGCCGCCCGAGAGCGGCGCTCCGGACCCCTTGCTGCGGCCGATGACCCGCTCCTGCTCGCCCAGCTGGCTGCGGTCCCACGTCTCGATGATCATCCGGATCTTCCGCGCGACCAGGTAGCTGCCGCCGACCATCCACGCGGGGCCGTCGGAGGAGGGGACCCAGACGTGCTCCTGGACGGCGTCGGCCTCCTCGGACTTCACGTTCGCCGTGCCGTCCTTGAAGCCGAAGAGGTTGCGCGGAGTCGCCTGGGCGGTGGACGTCGAGGAGGTGCGGCCGAAGCCGAGCTGAGACCAGCGGAGCGAGGCCCGGCCGAACGCGATCCGGCTCAGGTTGCGGATGGCGTGCACGGCGACCTGCGGATCGTCGGCGCAGGCCTGGATGCACAGGTCGCCGCCGCCGGCCGACGGGACGAGCGCGTCGCCGCGGAAGCGGGGCAGGGCCTGCAGCTCAGGAGGCCGGCGGTCGGCGAGGCCGAAGCGGTCGGCGCCGGACTCGTCCGTGAAGAGGGTGGGTCCGAAGCCGACCGTGACGGTGAGGGACGCGGCGTCGAGCCCGAGCGCCTCTCCGGTGTCCTCCGGGGGAGCCGTGTCCGGCCCGTCCACCGCGCCGGTCTCGCCGACCTCGAGGCCCTGGGTCATCCGGGAGGCGCCGAGCGTCCAGTCCTTCAGGAGCTCGACGAGGTCCTCGCGCGTGGTGCCCGCGGCGAGGTCGAACGCGGCGAAGTGCAGCCGGTCCTGCGCGGCGGTGGTGATGCCCGCCTGGTTCGCGCCGAAGAACGGCACGGTGCGCGGGGCGGAGGAGGCCGTCGCGCTCGCGGACGATGTGACGGCCACCGTGCCGCCCACTCCGGCGGCCAGCCCGGCCGTCCCCGCCGAGACGAGGCCGAGCAGCCCGCGCCGCGAGAGGCGGCGGGGTTCGTCGGCGGGCTGCTCGGACTCCGTCGGCCGGGCTCCCTCGTGCTGCTCGGCGTCCACTACGCGGTCGGCTCCTCGACGCCCAGCACCGTGTGGGTCAGCTGCGAGAGCGGCTCGGAGAGAGCGTTGACCGCGTCCGAGAGCTCCTTCTTCTGCTCCGCGGTGACGGTGAAGTACGCGGCGAAGCCGGAGTCGATCGAGCCGTACTGCGCGAGCAGGGCGTCGAGCTCGGAGAACCGCTGCGTGATCCGTCCGGTGAGGTCGGCGCCCTCGTCGCCGCTGGCGGTCGCGATCGGCTCGACGTTGCCGAACGCCACCTCCGCGCCCTGGACGTTCGCGGCGAAGTCGGTGAGGTCGGTGCTCGACCACCAGTCCTCCTCGCCCGTGATCTTGCCGGCCGCGACCTCGTCGAGCAGGCCGATGGCGCCGTTGGAGATGTCGCCCACCGAGACGGTGAAGCCGGGCGCGTTCACGAGGTCGGCCAGGCTCTGCACGTCGTCGACGAGGCCCTGGCCGAACTGCGCGCGCTGCTCGGGGGTGGAGGGCGCCCAGTCGAGGAGCGCGCTCGTGCCGTCGGAGTTGAGCGCACCCTCCGCGGGGGCCCACAGGTCCTTCTCGATGCGGTGGAAGCCGGTCCAGTCCAGGCCCTCGGCGACGGCGTCGACCTCGCGGTAGTCGATGCGCGGGTCGAGGTCGCCGAACGCCTCCGCGGTCGGCTCGATCCGCTCGTAGAAGACGCGGGTCGACGCGAAGAGGCCGCGCGCCTTCTCGTCGTCGCCGGCCTCGTAGGCCTGGGCGAACTCGGCCACCGCGGGGAGCAGCTCGCCCACCTGCGACTTCACGTACGCCACGTAGTTGGTGACCGCCGCCTCCGTCGCCGCCTTCTCGTCCGCCGACTGCGCGGTGGCCTCACCGGTCACGGTGAACTCGCTCAGCCCGACCGGGGCGCCGACCTGCTGGAACTTGCAGGCGGTGTAGTAGGTGCCCGGCTCGAGCTGAGCGACGTAGGAGACGCTCTGGCCCGGGGTCACGTTCTCCTTCTCGCCCACGATCCGCAGCTTGTCCTCGGCCAGGATCTCGAACTCGTTGACGTCCGAGCCGCCGTTGGTCAGTGAGAACGTCACCGCTCCCGCCTCGGCGGTCGCCGTCGACACCTCGCAGGCGTCGTCCCTCATCGCGACGTCGAGCGCGACGGAGGAGGAGGACGCGGGGGTGTTCGGCACGCAGCCCGTGAGGATCAGCGCCAGGGCGCCGGCTCCGGCGAGGCCGAGGGTGACGCGGGGGAGGGTGGGACGAGCGCGCGAGGACATGCTTCTCCTGGATCGGGGCGAGTGCGCCGGCGGTGCCGGAGCGGGTCAGACGGAGGTGGGAGCGGGAGCGGCGACCGGGGCCGCGCTGCCCCGTCGCGGGCCGCGCAGGCGGACCTGGCGGACGAACAGGGCACCGACGACGACGAGGTAGAGCAGCCAGGCGGCGAACTGCAGAGCGGTCGGCTCGGGCGTGTAGTTGAAGAGGCCGCCGACCACCGCGGTCACGGGCGGCGGGAGGATCGGGCCGAGCGAGAACAGCGGGGTGCCCCAGCCGGGCAGGAGCGACGCCTCCTGCAGGTCGCCGACGCCGTAGGAGAGGACGCCGGCCGCGACGAGGATGAGGAAGCCGCCCGTCCAGGTGAAGAAGCGCCCGAGGTCGATCCGGACGAAACCCCGGAAGATCAGGTACGCGATGACGACCGAGCTGAGGATGCCCAGCAGCGCGCCGACCGTGCCGACCCACGCGCTGGATCCCGACCCCGCACTGCTCGAGGACACGCCCGCCCAGACGAAGAGCGCCGTCTCGATGCCCTCGCGCCCGACGCTGATGAAGCCGAGGACCACGATGCCGAGGGCCGACCCCGCGACGGCGCCGTCGAGCCGGGACTCGAGGTCGCCCTTCATGCTGCGGGCGTTCGCGCCCATCCAGAAGATCATCCAGGTGACCAGCCCGACCGCGATGATCGAGAGGCCGCCGCCGATGAGCTCCTGAGCCTGGAACGACAGGGTCGAGGGTCCCCAGGTGAGGATCGCACCGGTGACGAGCGAGATCGCGATCGCCGCGGCGATGCCGGTCCAGAGCCGCGGCAGCACGTCGCGCCGGCCGAGCTTGGTCAGGTAGGCCACGAGGATCCCGACCACGAGGCCGGCTTCGAGGCCTTCGCGGAGGCCGATGAGGTAGTTTGCGAGCACGCGTGTTCTCTTGGTCGATGGTGGACGAGGAGGGGGCGACTCCCGCCCCGAGTCGATCCGGTCGGCGGGCCTCCGTTGTTCGGTAAGCCTTGCCTAACCCGGGTCGACTGTAGTCCGCTGCCCGGTCGCTGTCCAGAAGCGCCCGCAGCGGAGGCCGCGCAGGACGAGAGGCGGAGAGTGGACGCGGGCCGGGACGCAGCAGCGGAGCGGGTGGTGGCGGTGCACGCCCACCCCGACGACGAGACGATCACCATGGGCGGAACCCTGGCGCGGCTGGTGGCGCAGGGCGCCTCCGTCACCGTCGTCACCGCCACGCGGGGGGAGTGCGGCGAGGTCATCCCCGAGGACCTCGCTCCGCTCGAGGGCTCGGCCGAGCTGGCCGCGCATCGGACGACCGAGCTCGTCGTCGCCCTGACGGCCCTCGGCGTCGCCGACCACCGCTTCCTCGGCGAGGCGGGCGCCCGCGCACCCGGCCTCGCTCCGCGCGTCTACCGGGACTCCGGCATGCAGTGGGGGCCCGGCCGCGTCCCGGTGCCGCTCGAGCCGGTGCATCCCGCGTCCTTCACCGCCGCGCCCGAGGACGAGGAGGTGGCCGATCTCGTCGCCGTCCTGCGGCAGGTCGATGCGGGCGTCGTGCTGTCCTACGACGCGGGCGGCGGCTACGGCCACCCCGACCACGTCCGCACCGCCCGGGTCGCCGAGCGCGCCGCCGAGCTGCTGGGCCTGCGCTTCCTCGCCGTCCTCCCCGACGCGGCCCCGCCCCTCCCCGGGGACGTCGTGATCGAGCTGTCCGCCGAGGACCACGCCCGCAAGCGCGCGGCCCTCGAGGCGCACGCGACGCAGCTGGTGGTCGAGGGTGACGAGGCCCGCCTCTCGAGCGGTCCGCCGTTCCCCATCGGCCGCATCGAGCGCTTCCGCCCGGTCGCGCAGGCGGGGCGTCCGGCGCCGCTGCCGGAGGAGCGTCCGACGCTGGGATCGCGCGTGCTGTCGGGCGTCGCCGGAGTCCTGGTCGGCGCGGTGGTCGGAGCGATCACGACCGTCGCCCATCAGAGCACCGTGTCGGTCGGCGGTGTCGTCCTCCCGGTCGGCCTCGCCGCCTCCCTCGCCGGCGTGCTGCTGCTCCTGCTCGGGCTGCGCCTCGTGCTCATCGACCGGTTCGTCGCGTTCTGCACCGCGATGGGCCTGCTCGGGATGATCGGGCTGCTCGCCCTGCGCAGCACCGGCGGATCCGTCCTCGTCCCGGCGAACGGCCTCGGCGTGGCCTGGACCTTCCTCCCCGCCCTCATCGCCCTCGTCGTGATCGCCTGGCCGCGGCTGCGGGCGGCCGCTCCCGCCGCCGCCCCGCGGCCCGCGGACGCCGACGCCCCGTCGGCCCCCGTACGATAGACACACTGTTCGAAGGGACCTGGAGCACCGTGACCTACGTGATCGCACTTCCGTGCGTCGATGTCAAAGACCGCGCCTGCATCGACGAGTGCCCGGTCGACTGCATCTACGAAGGCGAGCGCTCGCTCTACATCCACCCGGACGAGTGCGTGGACTGCGGTGCCTGCGAGCCGGTCTGCCCCGTCGAGGCGATCTACTACGAGGACGACCTCCCCGAGGAGTGGTCCGACTACTACAAGGCCAACGTCGAGTTCTTCGACGAGATCGGCTCCCCGGGTGGAGCCGCCAAGGTCGGCGTGATCGCGAAGGACCACCCGGTCATCGCGGCGCTGCCTCCGCAGAGCCACTGAGGCCGCTCCCGTGGCCCTCGGCGCGCTGCCCGACTACCCCTGGGACCTGATGGCGCCCTTCGCCCGCACGGCGGCGGAGCACCCCGGCGGGATCGTCGACCTGTCGATCGGCTCGCCGGTGGACCCGACGCCCGCCCCGATCCGCGACGCGCTCGCCCGCGCGACGGACTCGCACGCGTACCCCACGACCGTGGGCACCCCCGCTCTGCGCGAGGCGATCGCCGCCTGGTACGCGCGGCGGCGCGGAGTCGAGGGCCTCGGGATCGACGAGGTCCTGCCGACGATCGGCTCCAAGGAGCTCGTCGCCTGGCTGCCCTTCCTCCTCGGACTCGGGGAGGGGGACGTGGTCGTGCATCCGCGCGCCGCCTACCCGACGTACGCGATGGGCGCGGCGATCGCCGGCGCCGAGGCGCTCGCCTCCGACGACCCGGCCGAATGGCCCGCGACGACCCGCCTGGTCTGGCTCAACTCTCCCGGCAACCCCGATGGCGCCGTGCTCGACGTGCCCGCCCTGCAGCGCGCCGTCGTGCGTGCCCGTGAGCTGGGGGCCGTGATCGCGGGGGACGAGTGCTACGCCGAGCTCGGCTGGGACGGCCGCTGGGCCGACGAGCCGATCCCGAGCGTCCTCGACCCGCGCGTGGTGGGGGAGGACCGCACCGGGGTCCTCGGCGTCTACTCGCTGAGCAAGCAGTCGAACCTCGCCGGCTACCGCGCCGCCTTCGTCGCCGGGGACGCGGCCCTGATCGCGCGCCTGGTGACCGTCCGCAAGCACGCGGGCATGATCGTGCCCGGTCCGCTGCAGGAGGCGATGATCGTCGCCCTCGCCGACGACGAGCACGTCGCCGCGCAGAAGGAGCGCTACCGTTCCCGCCGCGACCGCCTCCGGCCCGCCCTCGAGTCCGCGGGCTTCCGGATCGACCGCAGCGAGGCCGGCCTCTACCTGTGGGCGACCGAGGGCCGCGCGGCCTGGGAGTCCATCGACCGGCTCGCCCGCCTCGGCGTCCTCGCGGGCCCCGGCGTCTTCTACGGGGAGGGCTTCCCCGAGCACGTGCGCCTCTCGCTGACGGCCTCCGACGAGCGGATCGACGCGGCCGTCGAGCGCCTGTCCGGCGGCCTCTGAGGCGCTCGACCCGGCCGATCCTGGCGGGTTCCGACAAGGACCCGGCCCCAGCGCTGGGCGATGTCACAGTGCCCCCGCTTTGCCCATAGGCTGTATGTGGTTCGGTCGACGGCGCCTCGCGAGGCCCCGGCTGCACCACGATCCAGACCCGGCGCCGCCCGCTCCGCGCGAGCGCTCCCGGGGTGCGACCGCGACGACCTGGGAGGCGTTGTGACCGAATCCGGCACGCAGAGCGACGGAACCGCGACGGTGGGCTCCACGGAGCCCGCGACCGGGAGCGCCACGACGCCGCCTCCCGCGCCGGCGGAGCAGGAGCTCCCCGAGAAGGTCACGCTCACCTTCGGCGACCGCACCGCGGACTTCCCGGTCCTGCGCAGCGTCGACGGCTCCTCGAGCATCGACTTCTCGACCCTGTCGAAGCAGACCGGCTTCATGTCGCTCGACTACGGCTTCGTGAACACGGCGGCGACCAAGTCGCAGATCACCTACATCGACGGCGACCAGGGGATCCTCCGCTACCGCGGCTACCCGATCGAGGAGGTGGCCACCAACGCGACCTACCTCGAGGTGGCCTGGCTCCTCATCTACGGCGAGCTGCCGACGGCCGACGAGCTCGCGGGCTTCGACGAGCGCATCCGCCGCCACACGCTCCTCCACGAGGACCTCAAGCGCTTCTTCGACGCGCTCCCTCACAGCGCGCACCCCATGTCGGTGCTCTCGGCCGGAGTGTCGGCCCTGTCGACGTACTACGAGGACAGCTCCAACCCGAAGGATCCGGAGGCTGTGGAGCTCACCACGATCCGCCTCCTGGCGAAGCTGCCCGTGATGGCGGCGTACGCCCACAAGAAGGCGATCGGCCAGGCGTTCCTCTACCCGGACAACTCGCTGAGCTTCGTCGACAACTTCCTCCGCCTCAACTTCGGCACGATGGCCGAGCAGTACCAGGTCGACCCGGTGCTCTCGAAGGCGCTCGACCGCCTCCTGATCCTCCACGAGGACCACGAGCAGAACGCGTCGACGTCGACCGTCCGCCTCGTCGGCTCCACCGAGGCGAACCTCTACGCCTCCGTCTCGGCCGGCATCAACGCCCTGTTCGGCCCTCTGCACGGCGGAGCGAACGAGGCGGTGCTCACCATGCTCGGCCGGATCCGCGAGTCGGGCGAGAGCGTGTCGACGTTCGTCGAGCGGGTGAAGAGCAAGGAGGAGGGCGTGCGCCTGATGGGCTTCGGCCACCGGGTGTACAAGAACTACGACCCGCGCGCGAAGCTGGTCAAGGAGAGCGCCTCCGAGGTCCTGCAGGCCCTCGGCGTGAAGGACCCGCTGCTCGACATCGCGATGGAGCTCGAGGCCCTCGCTCTCGAGGACGACTACTTCAAGGAGCGGCGCCTCTACCCGAACGTCGACTTCTACACGGGCGTCATCTACAAGGCGATGGGCTTCCCGACCCGGATGTTCACCGTGCTCTTCGCGATCGGCCGCCTGCCCGGCTGGATCGCCCACTGGCGCGAGATGAACACCGACAAGCAGACCAAGATCGGCCGCCCGCAGCAGCTCTACATGGGGTCACCCGAGCGCCACTGGCCGACCGACCGCTGACCGGTCCCCGAGAGCCCGTCCCCGCCGGGGGCGGGCTCTCGCTGTGCAGCGCACCCGCCTCTCGTCAGCCGTCCGAGGCTCGAACCTCTTCTTCGAGGCGGGACGCAGAGCGGCGTGGTCGCCGCGGACTCGATCAGCACGGGTCGTCCCGGGGTGCCGCCTGCTGGGCCCGGCGGCGCCGGACGCCCGTCCTCAGGCGTGCAGGGCGGCGTTCAGCTCGATGCCGGCGCCGGTGCGGGGGAGGACCTCGACAGCTCCGGTGAGTGAGTTGCGGCGGAAGAGCAGGTTCGGCACGCCCGAGAGCTGCACGGCCTTCACGGTCTGCGGGGCGCCGTCGGCGCGCGGCGCTCCGCCGACCACGACGACCTTGGTGCCGGCGGTCACGTAGAGGCCGGCCTCGACGACGGTGTCGTCGCCGAGGGAGATGCCGATGCCCGAGTTCGCACCCAGCAGCGCCCGCGCGCCGATCGAGACGCGCTGCACTCCTCCGCCCGAGAGGGTGCCCATGATGGACGCGCCTCCGCCGATGTCCGAGCCGTCGCCGACCACGACGCCCTGCGAGATGCGCCCCTCGATCATCGAGCTGCCGAGGGTCCCGGCGTTGAAGTTGACGAAGCCCTCGTGCATCACCGTCGTGCCGGGTGCCAGATGCGCCCCGAGGCGGACGCGCGAGGTGTCCGCGATGCGCACCTTCGCGGGGGTGACGTAGTCGGTCAGCCGCGGGAACTTGTCGATCCCGGTGGCCTGGATGCCGTGGCGCCGGAGCGAGGGGCGCAGGCGGGTGAACGACTCCGGCGAGACCGGACCGGCGTTCGTCCACACCACGTTCGGCAGGTGGGCGAAGACGCCGTCGAGGTTCACCTCGTTGGGGCGGACCAGGAGGTGCGAGAGCAGGTGCAGCCGCAGGTAGGCGTCGGACGTGGAGGCGGGCGGCGCCTGCACGTCGATCTGCAGCGTGACCACGTCGATGCGGACCTCGCGGCGCGGATCCTCGCCGGCCTGCTCCTCGAACTCCGCCGGCACGATCCAGGGGTCGCGGCCGGCCGGGATGGTGCCGAGGCGCGGCTCCGGGAACCAGGTGTCGAGGACGGTGCCGTCGGCGGCCACGGTGGCGAGCCCGTATCCCCAGGCGGAGGCGGGCGCGGAGGAGTCTGCGGAGTGCTCGAGGGTCATGCCGATCAGGGTAGCGCGGAGCGTCCGGCCGCTACCCTGGGGCGCATGGCCGATCCGACCACCGCCCCTCCGCTCGATCTGCGCACCGATCCGGTCGCTCTGACGCGGATCCTCTGCGACATCCCGTCCGTCTCGGGCGACGAGCTCGAGATCGCGGACGCGGTGCAGTGGGCGCTCGAGCAGTACGACCACATCGAGGTCATCCGCGACGGCCACACCGTCGTGGCGCGGACGAACCTCGGCCTCGCCCAGCGCGTCGTGATCGCCGGGCACCTCGACACGGTGCCGGTCAACGGCAACCTGCCCGTCGTCGCCGAGACGATCGACGGCGTCGAGCACCTGGTCGGCCGCGGGACCGTCGACATGAAGGCCGGAGTGGCGGTGCAGCTCGTCCTCGCCGCCGAGCTCTCCGATCCGGCCGTCGACATCACCTGGATGTGGTACGACAACGAGGAGGTCGCAGCGGACCTCAACGGCCTCGGCCGTCTCTCCCGGCACCGCCCCGACCTCTTCTCCGCCGACTTCGCCGTGCTCGGCGAGCCGACCAGCGGAGCAGTGGAGGGCGGCTGCAACGGGACGCTCCGGGTCGACGTGGTCACCCGCGGCGTCCGCGCCCACTCCGCCCGCAGCTGGGTCGGCGAGAACGCGATCCACGCGGCCGCGCCGATCCTCGACCGCCTCGCCGCCTACGTGCCGCGCGAGGTCGAGGTCGAGGGCCTCGTGTACCGCGAGGGCGTCAACGCCGTGCGCGTCACCGGCGGGGTCGCGGGCAACGTGATCCCGGACCTCTGCACTGTGCAGGTCAACTACCGCTTCGCCCCCGACCGGTCCGGGGAGGAGGCGCTCGCCCACCTCGAGGAGCTCTTCGAGGGGTTCGAGGTGACGGTGGACGATCTGGCCGAGGGCGCCCGCCCGGGGCTGGACGCACCTCTGGCCCAGGCCTTCCTCGCGGCCGTCGGAGCCGAGGCGAAGCCCAAGTACGGCTGGACCGACGTCGCGCGGTTCTCCGCCATGGGCATCCCGGCTGTCAACTACGGACCGGGCGACCCGCTCCGGGCCCACGCCGACGACGAGCGCGTGGCGGTGCACGAGATCACCGAGTGCGCCGAGGGCCTCCGCCGCTGGCTGACCGCGTCCTCGTGAGCGCGAGCGCCACGGCCGTCCCCGTCCGCCTCCGCCTCCGCCTGGTCCCGTGGTGGGCGCGGGTCCTCCTGGTGTACATCGCGACCCGCGTGGTCACGACGGTGATCCTGCTGCAGTTCGCCGCGCACCAGCTCGCGAACCCGTGGACCGGACCCTCCCCGTCCTACTCGGCCTTCGCGTCGATGTGGGACGGCCGCTGGTACGAGATCATCGCGGCCACCGGGTACCCCGGCTTCCTGCCGATCACGCAGGACGGCCACGTGGGGGAGAACGCCTGGGCCTTCATGCCGCTCTACCCGGGCGTCGTGAAGGCGCTGATGGCGGTCACCGGCCTCACCTGGGCTCCGGCCGCCGTGACCGTCTCCGTCCTGTGCGGAGCCGGAGCCTGCCTCGTCCTGTACCGCCTCTTCCGGCACTCCCTCGGCGAGTCGCAGTCGCTGACGGCGGTGCTGCTGTTCTGCGTGGCGCCGACCTCGCCGCTGATGCAGCTCGCCTACGCGGAGTCGATGGCGATGCTGCTGACCGCGGTCACGCTCCTCCTCCTGGTGCGGCGGCGCTGGCTCGCGGTCGTGCCCGTCGTGCTGCTGCTGGGCCTGACCCGGCCGAGCGGGCTCGCCTTCGCCGCCGCGCTCGGCCTGTACGTCGTCTACCGGTTCGTCCGGCGCCGCACGGAGCCGTTCCCGCGGTCGGAGTGGCTGCCGGCCGTGGGCCTGACGGCGTGGGGGCTCGTGGTCGGCTTCCTCTGGCCCGCCGTGGCGTGGGCCGTCACCGGGTCGATGACCGCGTACACCGACACCGAGCTGGCGTGGCGTGCGGTCTACATCGGCTACCAGGAGCTGCTCCCGCTGACCCCGTGGTTCCAGGGCGGCGCCTGGTGGGGCTCGTGGTGGTTCGGTGCTCCGGCCGTCGGCGTCGTGCTGGTGGTGCTCCTGCTGGCGGCGTTCGTCGGGATCCTCGCCGCACCGTGGACACGGCGGCTCGATCTCTTCAGCCGGGCCTGGGTCGCCGGGTACGGCGTCTACCTGCTGGCGTTCTTCTTCCCGCAGTCGAGCACCTTCCGGCTGCTGGGCCCGATGTTCCCGCTCGTCGGAGCGCTGGCGGTGCCGCGCTCGCCGGTCTTCCGCGTCGCGCTGGTCCTGCTCGGGATCGGCGGCCAGATCGTCTGGATCTCGATCTGCTGGGCCGTCGCCGGATCGGACTGGACTCCGCCGTGATCGTGCCGCGCGCCCGCCCGGCGCGGTGCTCCTCCGGGGACTCCCGACTCCCGCACGGGTATGCTCGTCGGAATGTCTCCCCTCACGCCAGCCGGTGAGCCGCGACACGCGTCGCCCCTCCTCCGGCCGACCCGCCGGCGAGCCGCGGCGACACCCGCCCGCTCCCCGCTGACGACCGCCTCCGCCTCCTCGACGGACCGCGGGCCTCTCGCGTGAGCGCCACCGCGATCGCGCCGGAGACGGAGGACGCCTCTCCGTCCCGCTCCCGCTGGGGTCTGCTCCGGAGGATCCCGTGGTGGATCCAGGTGCTCCTGGTCTTCGCCGTGTCCCGCGTCGTCACGACCGTGATCATGCTCCGTGTCGGCGCCGTGCGTCAGGGCGTCGAGTGGACGGGACTCCGCGACACCTACGTCCGATTCGCGACGACGTGGGACGGCGGCTGGTACGAGCGGATCGGGATGACGGGGTACCCGTCGGTCCTGCCGCTCTCGCCGTCCGGAGCCGTGGAGCAGAACCCCTGGGCGTTCATGCCCGTCTACCCGTTCACCGTCCGCGGCCTGATGAACATCACCGGGCTCGACTGGGCGAACGCGGCGGTGCTCGTCGCCCTGGTCTGCAGTGCAGCGGCGTGCCTGGTGATCTACCGGCTGTTCCGCGTCTCGCTCAGCGAGGGCCAGGCGCTGATGGGGATCGTCTTCTTCTGCGTCGCTCCGACGTCCCCGATCCTGCAGATCGGCTACGCGGAGTCCGGCGGCATCCTCCTGACGGCCGTGCTGCTCCTCCTGCTGGTGCGCCGCAAGTGGATCTGGACGTTCCCCGTCGTGCTGGTCGTGGGGCTCCTGCGCCCGAGCGGTCTCGCGATCGCGGCGATGACGGGCCTCTACTTCCTCTACCGCGTCTGGCGGCACGTGCGCGGCACCGAGCCGTTCGCCCGCCGGGAGTTCGCCTTCACGGTCTCCCTCACGGTCTGGTCCCTCGCGGTGGGGTTCGCCTGGCTGCTCATCGCCTGGGCCGTGACCGGCTCCTTCACCGCCTACACCGACACCGAGCTCGCCTGGCGCAGCGTCTTCATCGGCGAGGGCGAGCTCATCCCCTTCACCTCCTGGTTCGCCGGTGGAGGCTGGTGGGGAGGCCTCTGGTTCGGCTCGCCGATCACGGGCATGGGCATCACCGTCGTGGTGGTGCTCGGATTCCTGGCGATCCTGTTCTCGCGGGCCACGCGCAGCCTCGACGTCTTCTCGCGGCTCTGGGTCGGCGGCTACGCGATCTACCTCTTCGCGTTCTTCTACCCGCAGTCGAGCACGTTCCGCATCCTGATGCCGATGTTCCCGCTGGCCGGGGCGCTCGCGGTGCCGCGGTCGACTCTCCTGAGGGTGTTCGTGGTGGCCGCATCGATCGTCGGGCAGATCGTCTGGGTGCTGCTGTGCTGGGTGTTCACCCCGGGCGACTGGTCCCCGCCGTGATCGGCTGACGCCCGACTTCCGGGCGCGGTTCGGAACACCCCCGCGGATGCACGATAATAGGGGGATACGTCACGAAAGGGGAACTCTATGGCGGCCATGAAGCCGAGGACCGGAGACGGACCGATGGAGGCTGTTAAGGAGGGCCGACTCATCGTCGTGCGCGTTCCGCTCGAAGGAGGCGGACGCCTCGTCGTCTCGGTCAACGATGCAGAGGCGAAAGAGCTGCACGACGCGCTCGCGTCGGTGGTGTCTCCCGCCTGATCCGCACCGTCGTGAACGCCCGTCGCACACCGTGCGGCGGGCGTTCCGTCTTTCCTCGGTCGGCCGCGCTCGTCAGGCGCGGCGCTTGTTGGCCTGCAGCAGGCCGTCGCCGATCGGCGAGAGCACGCTGACCACGGCGGGGGAGGCGCAGACCTCGGCCACCAGCGTGCGGAACGCCGTCGCGATCTCGTCGCGCTGCGCGGGGTTGGCCACGCGTCCGCGCCAGAGCGCGTGGGGGACGAGGACCGTCCCGCCCGGACGGACGAGCCGCAGCGCGTGCTCGACGTTCTCGATGACCTGCAGCGGATCGCCGTCGACGAAGACGATGTCGTAGGAGTTCTCGTTCATCCGGGGCAGCACCTCGAGGGCGCGGCCCGGGATGAGCCGCAGCCGGTTGGGCGAGATGCCCGCCTCGTGGAACTGGGCGCGCGCGTGCTGCTGGTGCACGGCCTCGGAGTCGATCGAGGTGAGCATCGCCTCGGGGGCGCCGTCGAGCAGCCACAGGCCGCTCACTCCGGTGCCGGTGCCGATCTCGATGATGGAGGTCGCGCGCGCCGCGGCGGCGACCAGCGCGGCCTGCGCTCCGATCGAGGGGGAGACGGCGTCGATGCCCAGCTCGACCGAGAGCCGGCGGGCCGAGGCGATGGCCTCCGACTCGACGACCGCGTCCTCGGCGTACTTCCAGTTGGCATCCTTGTCGGACACGGGGGCGCTCCTCTGATCGGTGCACCGAGCGGATCGCGCCCGGGCATCGTCAGGGTACGGTGGCGCGCGGGCTCCGCGAGGGAGGCGCGGCGGGTTAGTGTTGTCCTCGTGTTCGGTCTGACGTTCGACAAGCTCCTCATCATCGGGGTCATCGCTGTCTTCGTGCTGGGTCCCGACCGCCTCCCGCACTACGCCGCCCAGCTCGGGCAGCTCGTGCGCAAGGTGCGCGGATTCGCCACGCAGGCCCGGGAGCGCGTCAAGGACGAGATGGGCGACGAGTTCAACGACGTCGACTGGAAGAAGCTCGACCCGCGCCAGTACGATCCCCGCCGCATCATCCGCGACGCCCTGCTCGAGGACGATCCGGCCCCCACCGTGAAGCCGCCCACCGCTGTCGCCGCTCCGGTCGTGCCGGGCGGCACCGGCTCCGCGCAGGACAGCTACTACACGACGATGCAGCGCTCCGTCTCGTCCGGCACGCTCTCGAGCGTCGCGCCGCCGCCGATCGACTCCGAGGCCACCTGAGCCCTGCTCCGCGAGGAGCGTCGGGCGGGCGTCCCGACCGACGCCGCCCGCACGAAGCCGCGCGGAGGCGTCAGTCGACGGCGAGCGGAAGACGACGGCCGGTCAGTCCCCGCGGCCGCGCGGCGAGCGTCGCCGCCAGGGCGTCGATCGCCCGGGCGGCAGGATCCTCCGGATCGCCGACGACGACGGGCACGCCCTCGTCGCCCCCTGCCCGCAGCGCCACGGAGATCGGCAGCGACGCGAGCAGCGGCACCTCGTCGCCCGTCGCAGTGAGCCGACGCGCGACCTCGGCCCCGCCTCCGCTGCCGAAGAGCTCCAGCACCGAGCCGTCGGGCTGCGGAAGCCCCGACATGTTCTCGACCACTCCGACGATGCGCTGACCCGATTGGCGGGCGAGCGCGCCGCTGCGCTCGGCCACGTCGGCGGCCGCCGGCTGCGGGGTGGTGACGATGAGGACCTCCGCATGCGGGAGCAGCTGCCCGATGGAGATCGCCACATCCCCCGTGCCGGGAGGCAGGTCGAGCAGGAGCACGTCGAGGTCGCCGAAGTACACGTCGGTGAGGAACTGGGAGATGGTGCGGTGCAGCATGGGTCCGCGCCAGGAGACGGCCGCCCCCCGGGTGTCGCCCTCGAGGAACATCCCGATCGAGATGACCTTCACGCCGTGCGCCACCGGCGGCAGCATCAGCTCGCCGACGCGGGTGGGCCCCGCGACGCGCCCGTCGTGCATCAGGCCGAGCAGGCCGGGGATGGAGAAGCCGTGCACGTCGGCGTCCACGAGGCCGACCGCGAGCCCCCGCTGAGCGAGGGCGACCGCGAGGTTGGCGGTGACGGTCGACTTGCCGACACCGCCCTTGCCGCTGGTGACCGCGTACACGCGGGTGAGCGAGTCCGGGCCGAAGGGCATGCTCCGGCGCCCGCCTTGGAGGCGCTCGGTGAGGGCGGTGCGCTGCGCCGGCGTCATGACTCCGACCACGACGTCGACCGCCGTGACTCCGGGAGCCGAGGCCGCGGCCTCGCGCACGTCGCGCTCGATCGCGGAGGCGGCCGGGCAGCCGACGATGGTCAGCCGGATCGCGACGCGGACGGCTCCGTCGGCCCCCGCCTCGACCGACTCGAGCATGTCGAGCTCGGTGATGGGCTTCCGGATCTCCGGATCGACGACGCGGGCCAGCGCCGTCCTGACGGCGGTCTCGATGGCGGCGACGTCAGGCATCGCGCCGCTCGGGCTCCTGCGCCCGATCCTTCTCGAGCTCCTCGAGCAGGCCGCGCAGCTCCGAGCGGATGAAGTCCTTGCTCGCCATGTCGCGGATCGCCAGGCGCAGGGCCACGACCTCGCGCGCGAGGTACTCGGTGTCCGCGAGGTTGCGCTCGGCCCGCTGACGGTCCTGCTCGATCTGCACGCGGTCGCGGTCGTCCTGGCGGTTCTGCGCGAGCAGCAGCAGCGGCGCGGCGTAGGAGGCCTGCAGGGAGAGGATCAGCGTCAGCACCGTGAAGCCGAGGGCCTGCGAGTCGAAGCGCGCGTCCGCGGGCCCGTAGGTGTTGAACATCAGCCAGAAGACGCAGAAGATCGTCATCCCGACCAGGAACCACGGCGTGCCCATGCCGCGGGCGAACGACTCGGTCAGGCGGCCGAAGCGGTCGCTGCTCGGGCGGTTCCGCCGCGAGAGGACGCGGGTGCGCAAGCCCTTGGGAGCGTCGAGGCGCCGGTCCTGCTTGGTGTCCCTAGCCACGCGCGCCCCTCCGTCCCCGTCGTGTCCTGCCTGTCGCCGCGGGTGCCGGCGGCACGAGCGGGACGCCCTGCGTCGCCGTCGTCACCGGCTTCCTCGGTTCGTCGTCGTCGCCGTGGCTGCGCCAGTCGTCGGGGAGGAGGTAGTCGAGGACGTCGTCGATGGTCACGACGCCGACGAGGCGGTGGGACGCGTCGACGACGGGCACCGAGACGAGGTTGTAGCTGGCCAGGATCCGGGCGACCTCGGCCGCCGAGGTCTCGGGCGTGATCGGGTCCATGCTCTGGTCGAGCAGGGTGCCGAGGCGCTCGTGCGGCGGGTAGCGGAGCATCCGCTGGAAGTGCACCATGCCGAGGAAGCGGCCGGTCGGCGGCTCGTAGGGCGGCAGTGTGACGCAGACGGCGGCGCCGAGGGCCGGGGCGAGCTCGTGGCGGCGGATGAGGGCGAGACCCTCGGCGACGGTCGCCTCGGAGGAGACGATGATCGGCTCCGTGGTCATCAGACCGCCGGCGGACTCCGGGGCGTAGGTGAGGAGCATGCGGACGTCGTCCGCCTCCTCGGGCTCCATCAGCTCCAGGAGCGCCTCGCCGCGCTCCTCCGAGAGCTGGGCGATCAGGTCGGCCGCGTCGTCCGGCTGCATCTGGTCGAGGACGTCGGCGGCGCGGTCGTCGTCGAGCCGGCCGAGGATCTCGACCTGCTCGCTCTCGGGCATCTCCTCGAGCACGTCCGCGAGGCGGTCGTCCGAGAGCTCGCCGGCGACCTCGAGCATCCGCTGCTGCGGCAGGTCGAGGAGCGTGCTGGCGAGGTCGGCGGGCTTGAGCTCGGAGAGGCTGGCGACGTACTGCTCGGCGGACTGCGCCTCGGTCGAGACGCTCTCGCGGACCTCGCGCCAGCCGGCGAAGGCGGTCGCGCCCTTGGCGAAGGGGGAGGGGCTGGTCTTGGGCCGGCGGACGAAGAGCTGCGCGAGCTCCCACTCGCCGGGAGCGGCCTCCTCGATCGCGACGTCCTCGACGACCGCGTCACCGGAGCCGTCCACGAAGCTCACCCGGCGGCCGAGGAGCTCGGCGATGACGCGGACCTCGCCGCCCCGCTGCTCGAAGCGGCGCACGTTGATGAGCCCGGTGGTGATGATCTGGCCGCTGCCGATGCTGGTGACCCGGCCGATCGACACGAAGACGCGACGGCGCCCGGGGATCTCGACCACCAGGCCGACCACCCGCGGGGCGTCGTTCTGCCGGTAGACCAGGAGCACGTCGCGGACCTTGCCGACGCGATCGCCGGCCGGGTCGAAGACACTGCATCCGGCCAAGCGCGCGACGAAGACTCTGGCGGAACTCACGGCTACAAACCTAGTCCCGTGCAGCCGGGCGGACGCCGAGCGTTCCCGGCTCGCCCTCGGCCGGTTCTCCGAATCCGTTCAGAGACCTTCAAGTGGCCTGTGCGATTCTGTCCGGGTGACTCAGCAGACGCCGTTCAGCGGCCGAGGGCCGGCCTTCCCCACGATCCCGCGCGGGGAGATCCTCGCCACGTTCGACACGTATCAGGAGGCGCAGGCCGCCGTCGACGTGCTCGCCCGCGCCGACTTCCCGGTGCGCCAGCTCGCCATCATTGGCAACGAGCTCAAGAGCGTCGAGCGGGTGACCGGCAAGCTCACCTGGGGCCGCGTCGCCCTCGCCGGAGCGGCCTCCGGCGCCTGGCTCGGTGTCTTCCTGGGCCTCCTGCTCATCATCTTCTCGCCGACGACGGAGTTCTCCTTCCTCATCGCGGCGGTCCTCCTCGGCGCCGGCTTCGGGATGCTCTTCGGGCTCGCCTCCTACGCCGTGAACCGCCGCCGTCGCGACTTCACCTCGACCATGCAGGTGATCGCGACAAGCTACTCCGTGCTCGTGGACCCCGAGGTGGTCAACCGCGCGCGCAACCTGCTCGACGGCGGCACCTCCCCGGCGGAGGCGCCGCAGACGGCCTGGGCTCCGCCGCCCGCCGCGGTCGGCGACCCACAGCCGCAGCCCGTCCGCCCCGAGGACGACCCGCGCTGACGATCCTCCGCGAAGGCCCCCGGTCCGCCGGGGGCCTTCGTCGTTCCGGGGGCGGGGCGGCTCAGGCGGAGCCGACGGGCGGGAGGACGATGTCGACCGCGAGACCCCGGGGGGAGCGGTTGACCAGGGCGACCGTCCCGCCGGCCGAGAGCACGGTGGTGTGCACCAGGGCCAGCCCCAGACCGCTGCCGCCGGAGGCGAGGGTCCGGGAGTCGTCCGGGCGGGAGAAGCGGTCGAAGGCGACCGGGATGAAGGCGTCGGGCATCCCCGGTCCGTCGTCCGAGACGCTGAGCATCAGGCGCCCGTCCGACTGCGAGAGGGAGGCGACGATCATGCCGCCGCCGTTCATCGCCTGGATCGCGTTCCTCACGAGGTTGTCGATCACCCGGCCGAAGTCCTGGGACGCGACCGCGTAGAGCCGCGCCGGTTCGCGCTCGTCGATCTCGTAGTCGATCTCCACCCCCGACTCCGAGGCGAGCAGGCGGGTGCGGTCGACGGCGCCCACCAGCTCGTCGACGAGCTCCGCGAAGGGAGCGGTCGGGCGGACGGTGCGGCTCTCGATGCGCGAGATGTCGAGCAGGGCGGACGCGAGGCGCACGAGCCGGTCGACGCTCTTCTGCGCGTCGAGGATGACCCGGTCGACCGCGACCGGGTCGTCGACGCGATGGTGGGCGATCTCGAGCTGCGCGGAGAGCGCGGCGAGGGGAGTGCGGAGCTCGTGGCTCGCATCCGACACCATCTGCTTCTCCCGGGCCAGCGACGCGGTCTGCTTGGTCAGGAACGCGTTCAGCGTCACCGCGAGCTCGTCGATCTCGTCGCGCGTGCCGACGACCGGGAGCTGGTCGCCCTGCCCGGGCTCGGCGGCGATCTGATCCGCGCGCGCCCGCATCCGGCGCACCGGGGCGAGGGCCGCGCCCGTCAGGATCCACGAGGCGAGCCCGAACGTGACGACGAGGAAGATCGCGGCGTAGACGAGCACGTGGGCGAAGTCGTCGAGGACGAGCTGTGACGCGGCCTGGTCGCGCGCGGAGGCGACCTGCCAGACGCCGCGATCGCTCTCGATGGCCGTGAAGCGGACCAGGTAGCTGCCGTTCGCCGTCGTCACGTCGGCGTACCGGGGCGAGGTGTCGGCGGGCTCCTCCGCCAGAGCGCTGAGCACCTCGCCGCTCAGGCGCGAGGGCATGGTCGAGGTGCTGACGCTCCCGTCGGGAGCGAGGGCGAGGAACAGCTGGCCCGTCGACGAGCCCTGCGTGCGCGGAACGTTGCCCGCCGAGATGTCGCGGCGCACCTCGTCCTCGATCGACATCAGGATCGTCCGCTCGCTGCGGTCGACGATGCCGGTGACCACCTGGTAGAAGAGCAGCGCCGCGAGCGCGAAGAGGGCGGTCGCCACAGCGACCGTTCCCACGGTGATCCTCGCGCGGATCGAGAGCGCGCCGACCCGGCGGCGTGCCGTGCTCATCCGCGACACGGGCTACTCGACCGGGCGGAGGAAGTAGCCCTTGCCGCGGACGGTCACGATGCTGACGCCCGTGTCCTCGGTCGGGAGCTTCTTGCGCAGGTAGCTGACGTACTGGTCGACGATGTTGTTGTCGACGATCTCGCCGCCGCCCCAGATCTCGGAGAGGATCCGCTGGCGGGTCACGACGGAGCCGACGGGAGTGATGAGGAGCTTGAGGAGCTCGAGCTCCTTCGGGCTGACGTGGATGCGCGAGCCGTCGGCGGTGCGCCGGATGCTCGATCCGTCCACGGTGATGCGTCCGACGTCGATCGAGGTGGACATCAGCGACGGGCTGCGGCGCAGGAGGGCCCGGAGGCGCGCGTTGAGCTCGGTGAACGCGAACGGCTTGGTCAGGTAGTCGTCCGCTCCGGCGTCGAGCCCGAAGACGCGGTCCTCGATCGCGTCCCGCGCGGTCAGCAGCATGATCGGCGTGGGCCGGCCGAGCTCGCGGATCCGGCGGCAGATCTCGAAGCCCGACATCGCCGGGAGCATGACGTCCACGATGGCGGCCGAGAACTCGGCGTTGCTGAACGCGACGAGCGCGTCGATGCCGTTCGTGGTCAGCACGGCCTCGTAGCCGGCGTCTTCGAGGCCGCCGACGAGGGCCTCACCCATGGCTGGATCGTCTTCGACGACAAGGATCTTCACGCGCTCACCCTACGGCCCGGCTCCCAGGAGGACGCACTGGGCGGGCCGTGTGTCGATCGGATGCGGGATCGACCCATCCGATCGGCGCTGGGCGACGAATGAGGAGCAACAGACCGCTCGGGGGCGTGGCGGGAGAGGCGCGATCAGTGGCGCATTTCTACTCTTCTCTCCCCGTCGGCCCGATGATCCTGTTCGCGAAGTTCACCTCTACCGTCACCCGAAGGCGGCACAAAATGCTCAATATTCTTTCCATCTGGGTGCGTCTCGCGCTGTCGGTCCTCCTGTGGATCGTCCTTCTTCCCGTCATGCTCGTCCTGCTGCCGTTCCGCACGGGCAGGAGCGCCTCGCTCCCCGCCCTGCGACCGGTGCCGGTTCGCGCACCGACGGTGGCGATCGACACCCGGAGCACCAGCGGCGCGTACTAGGCCCACTTCCCGGTCGTTCCGGGCTCGACGCCCCGCTCCCATGAGCTTCGGCGTCGTCCGCCCACCGATCCCCGACGCCCGAACAGCCTGCCTCTCTCCGCCAGGAGGGGGCGCGGCTGTTCGTCGTTCCCCGGGTCGATCCCGACTGACCGACAGATGTCGATTTCGGCTCCTCTCGATCGCGAGCCGCGTCAAGCCCTTCGCAGAATCTCAGGGACTGGCAATACAGTGCTCGCACATGGTTCACCGATCGGAAGGAACGCGGATGCTCCGCGCCACGCTCGACACCGCTGGGATCCAGCTCGATTCGACCACGGGATCCCCCGTGCGCCCCGACACCCCGGTCTCGGTGGTCGCGTCGGCGCCTCAGAGCCTGATCTCGCGGATGCTCGGACGCCGCCGCTGCGAAGCCTGCGGAGCGGCCTCGGCCCGTCGCCGCGACGGCTTCTGCTCGGCCGACTGCGCCGGCACCTTCCACCTCTACGAGTGAGCCCGACCGGCCGAGTGCCGGTGGTGAACGTCACGAAGGCCCGTGATCGACGATCGCGGGCCTTCGTGCTGTCTCGGGAGTGTCGGAGCGCCGGGTGAGGAGCGCCACGGTCGGACTCGGTCGCCCACCGGGTGACGCCGCTCGGTCCGTGATGGAGGGGTGCGCCTCGAGGGGCGTCGAGCACCGGAGCTGAGCGCCCATGTGCGAGGAAGGAGAGCGGAGGACCGCGGGTGTGCCCCCAGTAGGATTCGAACCTACGCCCCTGCCTCCGGAGGGCAGTGCTCTATCCCCTGAGCTATGGGGGCCAGGAGTGCCTGACCACATTAGCACCCGGGCGGGGCGGGCCCCGACGCCGGGAGCGGTCCTCGCGCATGCCACGATGGAGCCATGCTGCGCACTGTCTCCGCCTCGCTGGATCTGCGTCTGAACGGCCCGACCGACCTGATCTTCCTGGTGGCGGCGACGCCCACGGGCGACTCGTTCGAGGACTCCTTCACCGTCCGGCTCGACGGGCAGGACGTGCCGGTGCGGGAGTTCCCGGCGCGGCACGGCGCCCGCGTGCACCGCGTCGCGGGGAACGAGGGCGACCTGCGGGTCGAGTACCGGGCGCGGGTCGCCGGGCACGGCGCTCCGGACGAGCCGAGCGAGCTCGAGCTCGTCGAGTACCTGCGGCCGAGCCGGTACGCCGAGGCGGACGTGCTCGGAGGGATCGCCCGGCGCGAGTTCGGGCGGGCCCGGGGCTTCGAGGCGCTGACGGCCGTCGAGGAATGGGTGCATGGCCACCTGTCGTACGTCTACGGCTCGACGGTCGGCACCGGGGGAGCGGCGCAGGTCATCGAGAGCGGCCAGGGCGTGTGCCGGGACTTCGCGCACACGGTCGCCGGGCTGCTCCGCGCTCTCGACATCCCCGCCCGGGTGACGGCGGTCTACGCGCCGGGCCTCGAGCCACGCGACTTCCACGCGGTCACGGAGGCCTGGGCCGGCGGCGCCTGGCACGTCGTGGACGCGACCCGGCTGGCTCCGCGCGGGTCGATGCTGCGCATCTCGTCCGGCCGGGACACGGCCGACACCGCGTTCCTCAGCAGCTACCTGACGGACCTGCGCCTGACCGGGATGAGCGTGGAGGCCGACTGCGACGCGGCGCTCGTCGACGACCACGTCTCGCCGGTGCGCCTGGGCTGACGCCGGGGCTCAGCCGGCGAGGACGCCGATCGCCGACCGCACGAGCGGCTCGGGGTCCCCCGGCTCGACGAAGGAGGCGCTGGACGCCTCGATCCAGTACTCGCCGACGAAGGCGTCCGCGACGCCCCGCCCCTCGGTCACCTGGTAGTAGCCCTCGATCTCCGGCGGCTTGCCGTAGGTGGGGACGGCCTTGCTGGTGGTGAAGAACTCGTTCTTGAGCGCCTCGATCACCGCGGGGTCGAGGTGGGCCACGGCCAGCTGCAGCTCGGCGCCCGAATCGTCGGACCATCCGCAGACCAGGCCGTCGTACTGGGCGATCTCCTCGGAGACGGCAGTGGTCCCGATGCCGTCGTCCGGGGAGAATCCGCCCCACAGGCCCGCGAGCGCCGAGGCCGGGACCAGCTGCTCGCAGGCGAGGGGGATCGGCGTGCCGCTGACGGCGCCGCTCGCGCTCGGCTCCGGGTCGGCCGCGGGGGAGCAGCCGGAGAGGGCCGCCGCGGCGAGGGCGACGAGGAGGAGGGCGGCGGGACGGCGCATGCGTCGCACCCTAGCAACGCCGCCCTGCCGAGCGGCTCCGCGGTGCAGGAGGGACGGGGGGCGCGGGCGCGGCGGCCGGTAGAATCGCTCCCCGTGACTCCCGAACAGCTCGCCGCCTCCCTGCACGCCCTCGTCCTCGACGCCGTGCAGCGACGGGGGAGCGATGCGGGCGTCGAGCTCTCGGACGTCGTGCTGGAGCGCCCGAAGAACCGCGACCACGGCGAGTGGGCCTCGAACATCGCGATGAAGCTCGCGAAGCGGGTCGGCGCGAACCCGCGCGAGCTCGCCGCCGAGCTGGCCGAGGGGCTGGGCGCGGTCGAGGGCGTCGCCACGGTCGAGGTCGCCGGTCCCGGCTTCCTCAACGTCCGGCTCGAGGCCGCGGCCGCGGGCGCCCTTGCCGGCGCGATCGTCGAGGCGGGCGAGGCCTACGGCACCGGGTCCGCCTACGCCGGCGTCCGAATGAACCTCGAGTTCGTCTCCGCCAACCCCACCGGCCCCATCCACATCGGCGGGACGCGCTGGGCGGCGGTCGGCGACAGCCTGGCCCGGATGCTCCTCTCGCAGGGCGCCGAGGTGACCCGGGAGTACTACTTCAACGACCACGGCGCGCAGATCGACCGCTTCACGCGGAGCCTCCTCGCCGCCCACCGCGGCGAGCCGACCCCGGAGGACGGCTACGGCGGCGCCTACATCGGCGACATCGCCGAGCGCGTCGCGGCCGCCTACCCGGGCGACCTCGCCGTCCTGCCCGAGGAAGAGCTCGCCGAGACCTTCCGCTCGATCGGCGTCGAGCTGATGTTCGGCGAGATCAAGCAGAGCCTGCACGAGTTCGGCGTCGACTTCGACGTGTACTTCCACGAGAACTCCCTGCACGAGTCGCGTGCCGTCGACCGCGCGATCGAGCGCCTCCGCGAGCTCGGGCACATCTTCGAGGCGGACGGCGCCACCTGGCTGCGGACCACCTCGTTCGGCGACGACCGCGACCGCGTCATCATCAAGAGCGACGGGGAGGCGGCCTACATCGCGGGCGACCTCGCCTACTACCTCGACAAGCGCGAGCGCGGCTTCGATCGGGCGATCATCATGCTCGGCGCCGACCACCACGGCTACATCGGCCGGATGATGGCGATGTGCGCGGCGTTCGGCGACACCCCGGGCGTGAACCTCGAGATCCTGATCGGCCAGCTGGTCAACCTGCTCCGCGACGGCGAGGCGGTCCGGATGTCCAAGCGGGCGGGGACCGTCGTCACGATGGAGGACCTCACGGAGGCCGTCGGCGTGGACGCCGCGCGCTACTCGCTGGTGCGCTCCTCGGCCGACTCGACCCTCGACATCGACCTCGACCTGCTGACCAAGCGGAGCAACGACAACCCCGTCTACTACGTGCAGTACGCCCACGCGCGCACCCGCCAGGTCGCGGCGAAGGCCGCGGCGTCGGGCGTCCCCGTCGAGCCGTTCGCGCCCGAGACGCTGGTGCATCCGACCGAGTCGGCGCTGCTCGGCGGCCTGCAGGAGTTCCCGCGCATCGTGGCGCACGCCGCGGAGCTGCGCGAGCCGCACCGCGTCGCGAGGTACCTCGAGGAGGTCGCCGGCCTCTACCACCGCTGGTACGACAACTGCCGGGTCGTGCCGCAGGGCGAGGACCCGGTCGAGTCCGTGCACTCGACCCGGCTGCGCCTGAACGAGGCGACCGGGCAGGTGCTCCGCAACGGGCTCTCCCTGCTGGGCGTCACGGCCCCGGACCGGATGTGAGCGCGTCGGGGGCGGCGCCGCGGCGCCGGCGCGGGGGACGCGCGGCCGTGGTGGTCGTCGTGGTGCTGGTGCTGCTCGTGGTCGCGGCGGTGGTGGGCGACTCGCTCGCCCGCCGCGCCGTCGCGGACCGCGCCGCCGCGAGCCTCCGCGAGGCGCTCGCACTGCCCGCGGACCGGGCGGTGGACGTCGACGTCGCCGGCTGGGCCGTGCTCCCGCAGCTCGTCTCGGGGCGGCTGGACCGGCTCGACCTGCGCAGCCCGGACGTGACGTTCGGCGAGCTCGACGGCGACGTCGCCGCGACCCTGATCGGGGTGCCGGTGAGCGGCGTCGGAGCTGTCGAGTCGGGCAGCACGACGGTCGCGATCGACGCGGCCTCGGTCTCGCGGCTCGTCACCGAGCGCAGCACCGTTCCTGTCGACGAGGTGACCCTGGACGCTCCGCTCGTGCGCGTGACCGCCTCCGTCGAGGTGCTGGGTCTCCGGCTCGGCGCGGGCGTGGGGATGGAGCTCGCCGCCGTGGACGGCGCCATCCGGCTGACCCCGGCCGAGGTCTCCGCCGCCGGTGCGACCTTCTCGGCGACCGACTTCCGCGACCGCTTCGGCGCCGTCTCCGGCGACCTGCTCGCTCCGTCCTCCGTGTGCATCGCGGACTCGGTGCCGCGCGGACTGACGCTGACCGGAGTCGAGGTCGCCGACGAGTCGCTGAACGCGAGCTTCGCGCTCTCTCCGACGTTCCTCAGCGACCCCGCGGAGCAGGAACCGGGCACGTGCGCCTGAGCCCGCGCGGCGCCGCCGCCCCGGACCGGTAGGATCGGAGCCCTGTGCCGGCGTCTTCCGCGGGCCGAACACTGACATCGCTGGCTTCAGGGGTCAATCCGGACCCGCTCGCCCCGCAGTGACGCTCCCACTCTCTCCTGTGAGGTCTCACCCGTGGACACCGTCGACGCCCGCGCCCGCGCCCCCCGGCATCCGCTCGCGCCTGAGTGGCTGCACACGCCCGCCGACCCGAACGCCCTGGCCGACGGCGTGTGGCCGGACAGCGCCGAGCGCGGCGAGGACGGCGGGATCCGGATCGCCGGAGTGCCCGTCGCCGAGCTGGTGCGCGAGCACGGCACTCCTCTCTACGTGGTGGACGAGGCCGACGCCCGCCGCCGGGCCGTCGAGATGCGCGAGGTCTTCGCCCGCGAGCTCGGCCGCATCGGCACCGGCGTCACGGTCTACTACGCGGGCAAGGCGTTCCTCTCGACCGAGGTCGCCCGCTGGATGCGCGACGAGGGGCTGAACCTCGACCTCTCCAGCGGCGGCGAGATGGCAGTGGCCCTCGCCGCCGGGATCGAGCCCGAGCGCTTCGGCCTCCACGGCAACAACAAGTCGCTCCGCGAGATCGACAGGGCCGTCGAGGTGGGCGCGGGCACGATCGTGCTCGACAGCCTCGTCGAGATCGAGCGCGTCGCAGCCGCGGCCGAGCGGCACGGCCGCGTGCAGGCGGTGCGCCTCCGGGTCAACAGCGGAGTGCACGCGCACACCCACGAGTTCCTCGCCACGGCGCACGAGGACCAGAAGTTCGGCCTCGCACTCGCCGACTGCCCGGCCGCGGTCGCCCGCATCCGCTCCTTCTCCTCCCTGCGGTTCCTCGGGCTGCACTGCCACATCGGATCCCAGATCTTCGGCTCCGCCGGGTTCGCGGAGTCGGCGTCGCGCCTGCTCGACGTCCACGCGGCACTGCTCGCGGACGGGCCCGTGCCGGAGCTCAACCTCGGCGGCGGCTTCGGCATCGCGTACACCAGTGCCGACGACCCGACCCCGATCGCCGAGATCGCGGCCGCCGTCGCCGACGCGGTGGCCGAACAGTGCTCCGCCCGCGGCGTCCCGGTGCCGCACATCGCGATCGAGCCCGGCCGCTCGCTGATCGGGCCCGCCGGCGTCACCCTCTACGAGGTGGGCACCGTGAAGGACGTGACGGTCGGCTCCGAGGGCTCGACCGCGGTCCGCCGCTACGTCAGCGTCGACGGCGGCATGAGCGACAACGCCCGTCCGGCGCTCTACGGCGCCGACTACACGGCGCGGATCGCCGACCGCTCCTCCTCGGCCGAGCCCGCCCTCGTGCGGGTGGCCGGGAAGCACTGCGAGTCGGGCGACATCGTCGTCCACGACGACTTCCTGCCCGCGGACGTGCGGCCGGGCGACCTGCTCGCCGTCGCCGCGACCGGCGCCTACTGCTGGTCGCTCGCCAGCAACTACAACTACCTCGGGCGCCCCCCGGTGGTCGCCGTCCGCGACGGGCGCTCGCGCGTCCTCGTGCGCGGCGAGACCGAGGAGGACCTCCTCCGCCGCGACGCCGGCATCGAACGAAAGGCCACCTCCCGATGATCGAGTACCGCAGCCTCCGCGTCGCCCTGCTGGGCGCCGGGTCCGTCGGTGCCCAGGTGGCGCGCCTCCTGCTCGACCACGGCGACGAGCTCGCCCAGCGCGTGGGGGCGCCGCTGGAGCTCGTAGGCGTGGCCGTCAGGGACGTGGACGCGCCCCGCACCGCCGACATCCCG
Organism: Rathayibacter sp. AY1B7; assembly: GCF_002932735.1. Lineage (NCBI taxonomy): Bacteria > Bacillati > Actinomycetota > Actinomycetes > Micrococcales > Microbacteriaceae > Rathayibacter > Rathayibacter sp. AY1B7. The sequence continues at coordinate 52,584 of NZ_PSWK01000005.1, read as the reverse complement.
AAGCACCTGCTCACCACCGACGCCGAGTCGCTGATCCTGGGCGCCGACATCGTGGTCGAGCTGATCGGCGGGCTCGAGCCCGCCCGCAGCCACATCCTCACGGCGATCTCGTCGGGCGCGGACGTGATCACGGCCAACAAGGCGCTGCTCGCCGCCCACGGCAACGAGCTCTTCGAGGCCGCCGACCAGGTGGGCGCCCAGCTCAACTACGAGGCGGCCGTCGCCGGCGCGATCCCGATCATCCGGCCGCTGCGCGACAGCCTCGCCGGCGACCGGGTCCACCGCATCCTCGGCATCGTCAACGGCACGACCAACTACATCCTCGACCGGATGGACACCGAGCACGCGAGCCTCGAGGACGCGCTCGCCCGCGCGACCGAGCTCGGCTACGCCGAGTCCGACCCGACCGCCGACATCGAGGGCTACGACGCGGCGCAGAAGGCGGCGATCCTCGCCCGCCTCGCTTTCCACACCGACGTCCCGGTCACCCTGGTGCACCGCGAGGGCATCACCGGCATCACGAAGGCGCAGGTCGACCAGGCCCGCGACTCCGGCTACGTGATCAAGCTGCTCGCGATCTGCGAGCGGCTGACCGACGCCAAGACCGGCGTGGAGGGCGTGTCCGCGCGGGTCTACCCCGCGCTCGTGCACCGCTCCCACCCGCTCGCGGCCGTGCACGGGGCCAACAACGCGGTCTTCGTCGAGGCGGAGGCGGCCGGCGACCTGATGTTCTACGGCGCCGGCGCCGGCGGGATCGAGACGGCCTCCGCCGTCCTCGGCGACGTCGTGTCGGCCGCCCGCCGCCACGTCGTCGGCGGCCCCGGCCTGGTGACCAGCGCGAGCTCCGGGCTCGCGGTCCTCCCGATCGGCCACGTCACCACCCGGTACCAGGTCACCCTCGAGGTGCTCGACCGCCCCGGCGTGCTCGCGCAGATCGCGGGCGTCTTCGCCGACCACGGCGTCTCGGTCGAGACCCTGGTGCAGACCCCGCCCGGCGCCGACCCGCTGGAGGAGCAGGGCGGTGCGGAGCGGCGCGAGCCGACCGCTACCCTGGTCATCGGCACGCACGCCGCGGCGGAATCCGATCTGGCGGCCACCGTCACCGCCCTCCATTCGCATGGTTTCGTCGGCGCCGTGACGTCCGTTCTACGAGTTGAAGGAGCCTGAGATGGCCAAGCAGTGGCGCGGAGTCCTGCACGAGTACGCGGACCGCCTCGATGTCACCGAGGCGACCCCGGTCATCACTCTCGGCGAGGGCGGTACGCCGCTCATCCCCGCGGCGGCCCTCTCGGCGCGCACGGGCGCGAAGGTGTGGGTCAAGTACGAGGGCATGAACCCGACCGGCTCCTTCAAGGACCGCGGCATGACCATGGCGATCTCGAAGGCCGTCGAGCACGGCGCGAAGGCCGTCATCTGCGCTTCGACCGGCAACACCTCCGCGTCGGCCGCCGCCTACGCGACGCACGCCGGCATCACCGCGGCCGTCCTGGTGCCGGAGGGCAAGATCGCCCTGGGCAAGCTCAGCCAGGCGATCGCGCACAACGCGCAGCTGCTGCAGGTGCAGGGCAACTTCGACGACTGCCTCGACATCGCCCGCGACCTCGCGAAGAACTACCCGGTCCACCTGGTCAACTCGGTGAACCCGGACCGCATCGCCGGCCAGAAGACCGCGGCCTTCGAGGTCGTCGAGGTGCTGGGCGACGCGCCGGACTTCCACATCGTCCCGGTCGGCAACGCGGGCAACTACACCGCCTACTTCCGCGGCTACTCGGAGGAGCTGGAGCGCGGCGAGTCGACCCGCCTCCCGCGCATGTTCGGCTTCCAGGCCGAGGGCTCCGCTCCGATCGTGCACGGCGCCCCGGTCCGCCACCCCGAGACGATCGCCAGCGCGATCCGGATCGGCAACCCGGCCTCGTGGGAGCTCGCCCTCAACGCGCGCGCCGTCAGCGACGGCTACTTCGGCGCGATCAGCGACGAGAAGATCCTCGAGGCGTACCGCATCCTCGCGGGCGAGGTCGGCGTCTTCGTCGAGCCGGCGTCGGCGATCAGCGTCGCGGGGCTCCTCGAGCGCGCCGAGGCCGGAGCGATCCCGAAGGACGCGACCGTCGTCCTGACGGTCACCGGCCACGGGCTCAAGGACCCGCAGTGGGCGCTCCGCACGGCCGACGGCGCGGACATCACGCCGACCGTCGTCCCGGTCGATACCGCCGCGATCGCGGACGTGCTGGGGCTGGCCGGCGCATGACCTCGGCGGTTCCCGTCGGCCGCACCGTCCACGTCAAGGTCCCCGCCACCTCGGCGAACCTGGGCCCCGGCTTCGACACGCTCGGCCTGGCGCTCTCGTTCTACGACGAGCTCGACGTGACGGCCGTCGCGGCCACGGGTGCGCGGGTCACCGTGCACGGAGTCGGCGAGGGCGAGGTGGCGACCGACGAGACGAACCTCGTCGTGCAGGCCATCGCGTACACGTTCGCCGACCAGCGGCAGGAGATGCCCGGCATCGAGGTGATCGCGCGCAACATCATCCCGCACGGCCGCGGGATGGGCTCGTCCGGCGCCGCGATCGTCTCCGGCATCATGGCCGCGAAGGGCCTGCTCGAGGGCGTCGTCGAGCTCGACTCGGACGACCTCCTCCGCATCGCCACCGAGATGGAGGGGCACCCCGACAACGTGGCGCCCGCACTGTTCGGCGGCCTCACCATCGCCTGGGTCGAGCCGCACGCCTCCGGCGCCGACGACTCGCCGCTGCGACCGCGCTCCAAGAAGCTCATGGTCCACCGCGGCGTGTCCCCGGTCGTCTTCGTGCCCGAGCACACCATGTCGACGCGGCTGGCACGCTCGCTGCAGCCGCAGAGCGTGCCGCACGAGGACGCGGTGTTCAACGTCTCGCGCTCCTCGCTCCTGATCGCCGCCCTCATCCAGAGCCCGGAGCTGCTGTTCGCGGCGACCGAGGACAAGCTGCACCAGAACTACCGCGCGGCCGCCATGCCCGAGACCTCAGCGCTGATCGCGCTGCTGCGCTCGCACGGCTACGCGGCGGTCGTCTCTGGTGCCGGACCGAGCGTCCTGGTGCTCTGCAGCGACCCCGCGCAGCGCCTCGCCGCCGCGGATCTGGTGGAGCGGGAGGCCCCCACGCCGTGGCGCGCGCACATGCTGGCCGTCGACTTCAAGGGTGCTACAGTGGGGACCGCATCCCGAGGAACCGCGTAACGAGCGGAATCTGTCCGACGGATCGTCCCGACAACCACGGCCATCACATCGTGTGAAGGGCGCCCCTGCTCCTCTTGCAGACCGGCGCCTGGTCTCCGGACCCTCTCCTCGCTCTCTGCGGCAGTCGGTCCCGGCGGCCGAGAGCATCGCGTGGATCAGAACACGCGATGGCACCGCACGGTCGATGAGCTCTCCCGGTGAGCACTCGTTCCCGGGGGGAAGGAACCCTCTCCAGTGACAGACGTCAACACCCACGGCTCGGCCGTGGACCTCACCGCCGACCTCTCCGGTCTGCGCGTCGCCGAGCTCCAGGCTCTCGCGACGCGGCTCGGCCTCGGCGGCGCCTCCAAGCTCCGCAAGGGCGAGCTGGTCCAGGCCATCTCGGACCTGCGCGCCGCCTCCGCCGAGGACGCGCCCGCCGCGATCGCCGACGCGGTCGCTCCGGACGACGCAGCGGTCGCCCCGGACGTCGACGCCACCGGCGTCGAGGCCGAGCCAGCCGATGTGGCCGAGCAGTCCGCTCCGCAGCCCGAGGCGCCGGCGGAGCTGCCGACGCCCGTCGAGAGCACCGAGGCCGACACGGCCGACGTCCTCGAGCAGGCCGCGCCCATAGTCGACGAGCCCTCCGCGACGGCCGCCGAGTCGGCCCCCGTCGAGCTCGAGCTCCCCGCGGCGGCCGAGCCGGTCGCCGAGCCCGCCGAGCGCGCGCCCCGCCGACGCAGCTCGCGCCGCGCCTCCAGCGGCACCGTCGCCGCCGGCGAGCACCTCAACATCCCCGGCGGGACCGGCGTGGAGTCGCTGATCCCCGACCTCCCCGTCATCGAGCAGGACCGCGACGCCGACCAGGCTGCGAAGCCCGTCATCGACATCGAGCTGCCCAACGGGCCGGAGTCGGACGACTCCTCCCGCGAGGGCGGCCAGCGCGAGCGCCGCGGACGCCGCCGCAGCCGCGGGGGCGCCTCCGAGCAGGCCGAGCAGGCGCCCGCCGAGAACGACGCCGACTCCTCCGAATCCGGCGACCAGCAGGAGCAGCAGGGCGGAGACCAGCAGCAGAACGGCGACCAGCAGGGCACCGGCCGCGGCCGCAACCGACGCAACCGGAACCGCAACCGCGGGGACGACCGCCAGAACGACGCTCAGCAGAGCCCCGCCGCGCAGTCCCAGCCGCAGAACGGCCAAGGCGCGCGCGGCGCCGCGCAGTCCGAGGGCCAGCAGGCTCCTCAGCAGAACGGCTCCGGACAGCCCCAGAACGGCCAGCAGGCCGAGGGCGAGGACGGCCGCCGCAGCCGCTACCGCGACCGAAAGCGCCGCGGCGGAGCGATCGGCGACGACTTCGAGCCCGAGATCGGCGAGGACGACGTCCTCATCCCGGTCGCCGGCATCCTCGACGTCCTCGACAACTACGCCTTCGTGCGCACCACCGGGTACCTGCCCGGCGTCAGCGACGTCTACGTCTCCCTCGGCCAGGTCAAGAAGTACAACCTGCGCAAGGGCGACGCGGTCGTCGGCGCCATCCGCCAGCCCCGCGAGGGCGAGGGCGGCGGCCGCCAGAAGTACAACGCGATCGTCCGCGTCGACTCGATCAACGGCCAGACCGTCGAGGAGGCCGCTGCGCGCGTCGAGTTCCAGAAGCTCACGCCGCTCTACCCGACCGAGCGCCTGCGCCTCGAGACGGAGCCCGGCAAGCTGACCCAGCGGATCATCGACCTGGTCGCCCCGATCGGCAAGGGACAGCGCGGCCTGATCGTCGCGCCGCCCAAGGCCGGCAAGACCATCGTCCTGCAGCAGATCGCCAACGCGATCGTGCAGAACAACCCCGAGGTCCACCTGATGGTCGTCCTGGTCGACGAGCGTCCGGAGGAGGTCACCGACATGCAGCGCACCGTGCGCGGCGAGGTCGTCGCCTCCACCTTCGACCGCCCGGCCGAGGACCACACGACCGTCGCCGAGCTCGCGATCGAGCGCGCGAAGCGCCTGGTCGAGCTGGGCCACGACGTGGTCGTGCTGCTCGACTCCATCACCCGTCTCGGCCGCGCCTACAACGTGACCGCTCCTCCCTCGGGCCGCGTGCTCTCGGGCGGCGTGGACGCCTCGGCGCTGTACCCGCCGAAGAAGTTCTTCGGAGCGGCGCGCAACATCGAGAACGGCGGCTCGCTCACCATCCTCGCGACGGCGCTCATCGAGACCGGCTCGAAGATGGACGAGGTGATCTTCGAGGAGTTCAAGGGCACCGGCAACATGGAGCTCCGCCTCTCCCGTCACCTCGCCGACAAGCGGATCTTCCCCGCCGTCGACGTGAACGCCTCCGGCACGCGCCGCGAGGAGATGCTGCTCAGCGCCGACGAGGTCAAGATCACCTGGAAGCTGCGCCGCGCCCTCGCCGGGCTCGACCAGCAGCAGGCGCTCGAGATCATCCTGTCGCGCCTGAAGGAGACCTCGTCCAACGTCGAGTTCCTCATGCAGGTCTCGAAGTCGGCCGTCGGCCCGGCCACCGCCGGCCACGGCAACGGCCACCACTAGCGCCCCGACGTCCGCGGTCGCCCCTGTCACCGGGGGCGGCCGCGGACGTTTTCGCGTCCCCGGGCGATGAGCCCGACCCCGACCACCTCCGGAAGCCAGGACCCCATGTTCGAATCCGTCAGCGTCCTCCTCGCCGAGCACGAGGACCTGCAGACGCAGCTCTCCGACCCGGCCCTCCACGCCGATGCCGCCCGCGCCAAGAAGGTCAACCGGCGCTACGCGGAGCTGAGCCAGATCAAGGCGGCCCACTCCGCCTGGATCGAGGCCGGCGAGGACCTCGAGGCCGCGCGCGAGCTCGCCCGCGAGGACGAGGCCTTCGCGGAGGAGGTCCCCGAGCTGGAGGAGTCGCTGCGGGTGGCGCAGGAGAAGCTGCGGCGCCTGCTCATCCCGCGCGACCCCGACGACGGCCGGGACGTCATCATGGAGATCAAGGGCGGCGAGGGCGGAGCCGAGAGCGCGCTGTTCGCGGCCGACCTCCTCCGGATGTATCTCCACTACGCCGAGGCGAAGGGCTGGAAGACGGAGATCCTCGACCGCGACGAGTCCGACCTCGGCGGCTACAAGAACGTGCAGGTCGCGATCAAGAGCAACGCCACCGATCCCTCGCAGGGCGTGTGGGCGCACCTCAAGTACGAGGGCGGCGTGCACCGGGTGCAGCGCGTCCCCGTGACCGAGTCGCAGGGGCGGATCCACACCTCGACCACGGGCGTGCTCGTGTTCCCCGAGGTGGACGCGCCCGAGGAGGTCGCGATCAACCAGAACGACCTGAAGATCGACGTCTACCGCTCCTCCGGTCCCGGCGGGCAGTCCGTCAACACGACCGACTCCGCCGTGCGGATCACCCACCTCCCGACCGGCATCGTCGTGTCGATGCAGAACGAGAAGAGCCAGCTGCAGAACCGTGAAGCGGGCATGCGCGTGCTGCGCGCCCGCATCCTGGCCCGCCAGCAGGAGGAGATCGCCGCGGCGGCCTCGGACGCGCGCAAGACGCAGATCCGCACGATGGACCGCTCCGAGCGCATCCGGACCTACAACTTCCCCGAGAACCGCATCGCCGACCACCGCACCGGCTACAAGGCGTACAACCTCGACGGAGTGATGAACGGCGCGCTCGACCCGGTGGTGGAGAGCGCCATCCAGGCCGACGAGGAGGCCCGCCTGGCCGACATCGGCTCCGAGGAGGCGTGACCCTCGTGACCACCGGCGTCGACGCGCGCACCCTCCTCGCGGACGCGGTCGCCCGCCTCGCCGCCGCCCGCGTCCCCACACCGGACGTCGACGCGGAGCTGCTTCTCGGGCACCTGCTCGGGCTCGGCCGCGGCCGGCTGCAGGCGCGCCTCATCACGGGGCTGACCGTCGACGACGAGCACGCCGCGGCGTTCGCGAGCGTGATCGAGCGCCGGTCGGCTCGCGAGCCGCTGCAGCACATCACCGGGATCGCGCCGTTCCGCTCGCTCGAGCTCGCGGTCGGACCCGGCGTGTTCGTCCCGCGACCCGAGACCGAGGGCGTCGCGCAGATCGCGATCGACGCGCTCCGCGCGGTCGTCGATCCGGAGCCGATCGCCGTCGACCTCGGCACGGGCAGCGGAGCCCTGGCGCTCGCGCTTGCGCACGAGGTGCCGCACGCGCGCGTGATCGGCGTGGAGAACGCTCCCGAGGCGTTCATCTGGGCCCGCGGCAACCGCGAGCGGCTCGGGCTCGAGAACGCCCGCATCGTCTTCGACGACCTCGCCCGGGCACTTCCCGAGCTGGACGGCACCGTCTCCGTCGTCGTCTCCAACCCGCCCTACATCCCGGCCGCCGCCGTCCCGCGCGACCCGGAGGTGCGCCTGTTCGACCCGCCCTCGGCGCTCTACGGCGGCGAGGACGGCCTGGACGTCGTCCGCTCGCTCTCGGCGACCGCCCTCCGCCTGCTCCGCTCCGGGGGAGTGCTGGTGATGGAGCACGGCGAGCTGCAGGGCGCCGATATCCGCGCCCTGCTCACTGCCGACGGCTGGCGCGGAGCGACCACGCAGCGCGACCTCACCGGCCGCGACCGCGCGACGGTGGCGGTGCGCTGAGGCGTCGCGGAGCTCTGCTAGCCTCAGCGGCGATCCGGTGGCCGCACCGGGCAGGCAGGCTCGGGAGGCTCGCATCGCCGCCGCACGCGATCGGCCGCGCCATGGGCTCCGCCGCCCGCTGCTGATCTTCCTGGCCGTCGTGGTGGTCGCGGCCCTCGTCGTAGTCGCCGTGCGGCTCCTCGAGCGGAGCGACGGAACTGCTCCCGTGGCCTGCGCGCCGTCGTCCGTTTCCGCGTCGCCCGCGCCTGCCATCGGCTCGGTCGACGACTACCTGGGCGGCCGGTCCTACTTCCGCGGCGTCAACGTGTTCGATCTGCAGTCGCGCGTCGACGTCGGAGTCGACTGCACCGCCGGGAATCCGGCCGAGAGCTACGAGTTCCTGGCGGACCGCGGGCTCACCCTGGTCCGGCTCGCGGTGCCCTGGTCGCTCCTGCAACCGCAGGCCGACGGGGAGAGCACCGACGACGCTCTGGCGAAGGGGCTCGATCCGGCGGCGGTCGCGCTGCTCCGGACCGAGATCGCCGCCATCGGCGCCGCCGGCATGCGGGTCGTGCTCGACCTGCACAACAACGGCACTTATCCGGCGAGCCAGGGCGATCTGCCCGAGGGGACCGTCTGGTTCGGATCCGGGCTCTCGGTATCCCAGGCGCAGAGGGTCTGGACCCTGCTCGCGGCGGAGTTCCAGAACGACGGACGCATCGCCGCCTACGACCTCTTCAACGAGGTGAAGCGGTCGCTGGTCCCCGTCGAGACCTACAAGGCCTACACGCAGGCCGTGGTGTCGGCCGTCCGGGGAACCGGCGATCGGCACACGATCTGGGTCGAGGGGATGCGGGAGGCGACGACGGGCACGGTCGCCGCGATCGCACCCGACGGGCCGTGGATCCAGGACCCGCTGGACCGGACCGTGTACTCGCAGCACTTCTACCCCGGCGGCACGGGCACGACCCTGCGCTCGGACAAGCAGGGCGGCACCGACGAGCATGTCTTCGTGGCGGCGGTGACGACCTTCGGGCAGTGGTGCCGGCGGTACGGGGTGCACTGCTCGGTCGGGGAGGTCGGCTGGCCCAGCGATCAGAGCCTCTCTCTCACCGCGGGCGGCGCGGGCTCCTGGACGGACGTCGGCGAAGCCTTCTACACAGCACCGACTGGCTGTTCCCGCTGATCGAGAACGACGAGCCTCTGGTGGTGGTCGCCGTGGGCGGCACGCCGGAGTCCTCGGCCAAAGCGGCGGAGGCGGTCGCCGCCCGCACGTCCCGGATGACCTGGCTCGCGTACGACGGATTCGACCAGCAGTGGCACGGCATCGGCGAGGAGCGGCCGCTCGCCGAGTCGCTCGCCCGTGCCGATCTCGTCCTGGTCGGGATGGGCATGCCCCGCCAGGAGCGCTGGATCCTGGAGAACCGGGACCTCGCCCCGCGGGCGGCGTTCGCGAACGTGGGGGGGCTGCCTCGACTACATCGCCGGCACGCAGGGGCTCGCCCCGCGGTGGATGGGCGCCCTGGGCGTGGAGTGGCTGTTCCGCCTGGCGCGCGACCCGCGCCGGCTCGCGGCCCGCTACCTCCTCGAGCCGCTGCAGCTGCTCCGCATCGTCCTGTCCGGCCGGTCCCGCGCGAAGCGGACGCCCGGCCCGTGCGACTCTCCGCGGCCCTCCGGCCGGGTGTCGACCGGAGTCGGTCCGCACTGATCCCCGCCGGCGGGCCGCCTCAGGCCTGAGCGGAGTACTTCTCCTCGGTGGCGGCCTTCGCGGGGCGCCACCAGTCCTCGTTGGCGCGGTACCAGTCGATGGTGGCGGCGAGTCCGGCGTCGAAGTCGGTGTAGCGGGGGCGCCAGTCGAGTTCGGTGCGCAGGCGGGTGGAGTCGATGGCGTAGCGGAGGTCGTGTCCGGCGCGGTCGGTGACGTGGTCGAAGGCGTCCTCGGGTTGTCCGAAGGCGGTGAGGATGCGGGTGACGACGTCGAGGTTGCTCTTCTCGCCGTCGGCGCCGATGAGGTAGGTCTCGCCGATCTCGCCGCGGTCGATGATGGCCCAGACGCCGGTGTTGTGGTCGTCGACGTGGATCCAGTCTCGGACGTTGGCGCCGGTGCCGTAGAGCTTGGGGCGGATGCCGTCGATGGCGTTGGTGATCTGGCGGGGGATGAACTTCTCGACGTGCTGGTAGGGGCCGTAGTTGTTGGAGCAGTTGGAGATCGTGGCGCGCACGCCGAAGGAGCGCACCCAGGCGCGCACGAGGAGGTCGCTGGCGGCCTTGGTCGAGGAGTAGGGGCTGGAGGGGTTGTACGGGGTGTGCTCGGTGAAGCGCGCGGGGTCCTCGAGCTCGAGGTCGCCGTACACCTCGTCCGTCGAGATGTGGTGGTACCGCACGTCGTGCGCGCGCACCGCCTGCAGGAGCGCGAAGGTGCCGATGACGTTCGTCGCGAGGAAGGGCGTCGGGTCGTGCAGGGAGTTGTCGTTGTGCGACTCCGCGGCGAAATGGACCACCAGATCCGCGTCGGCGACCAGCCGGTCCACCAGCTCGGCGTCGGCGACGTCGCCCTCGACCAGCCGCACTCGGTCGGCGACGGGGGCGAGGGAGTCGCGGCTGCCCGCGTAGGTGAGCTTGTCGAGCACGGTGATCCGCGCGTCGGGACGCTCGCGCAGGGTCAGGTGGACGAAGTTGCTGCCGATGAAGCCGGCACCGCCGGTGACGAGGATCCGCACGGGTTCTCCTGGAGGTCGGGAAGGTCGGGGGAGGCCGGGCTCAGCGGCCCGCGTTCACGCCTTCGAGGCTGAGCAGGCGGTGGAGGTAGGCGCCGTATCCGCTCTTGACCAGCGGTGCGGCGAGCTCGGCGAGGCGGGCGTCGTCGATCCAGGAGTTGCGCCAGGCGATCTCCTCGATGCAGCCGATCTTGAACCCCTGCCTCTGCTCGATCACGCGCACGAACTCCGTCGCCTCGATCATGGAATCGAAGGTCCCGGTGTCGAGCCAGGCCGTTCCCCGGTCGAGCACCTGGACGTTCAGCCGCCCCGCCTCGAGGTAGCGCTCGTTGATCGTCGAGATCTCGAGCTCGCCGCGGGCCGAGGGCGTGATCGTCTTCGCGATCGCCACGACGTCGTTGTCGTAGAAGTAGAGGCCGGGCACGGCGTAGTTGCTGCGCGGCTGCTCGGGCTTCTCCTCGATGGAGACGGCTCGGAAGTGCTCGTCGAACTCGACGACCCCGTAGGCGCGCGGGTCGGCGACCTGGTAGGCGAAGATGACGGCGCCCTCGATCGTGGTGTTCGCCGCGAGGGCGGTGCCCAGGGCGGTGCCGTGGAAGATGTTGTCGCCCAGGACCAGGGCGACCGACTCGTCGCCGATGAACTCCTCGCCGATCAGGAACGCCTGCGCGAGCCCGTCGGGGGAGGGCTGCACGGCGTACTCGATCCGCATGCCCAGGCTCGACCCGTCGCCCAGCAGGGCGCGGAACTGGTCGTTGTACTCGGGGGTCGTGATCACGAGGACCTCGTCGATCCCGGCCATCATCAGCGTCGACAACGGGTAGTAGATCATCGGCTTGTCGTAGATCGGCATCAGCTGCTTCGAGATGCCCTTGGTGATCGGCCACAACCGCGACCCCGAACCACCCGCGAGGACGATGCCCCTCATCGGAGCAGCCCCGGGTGAGGAGCGGCGGCGGGGGTCCGCTGCACCGCCGAGGGGAGCGTGAAGATCTGCGGGGAGAGGGTCACGGAGCCGACTCTATCGGCGGCGCCTCGGTGCCTCCGCATGCCGGTGCAGCGGGCGCGGAACCCGTGGCGGGGACTGACGGTCGAGCGACCGCTGCCGACGCGATCCGACTCCGTGAGCGGCGCGCACGCCGCCTCCGCGTCCGTATCGCGCCTCCCACTCGGAGGCCGCCGGGCACGGGGATAACTTCTCCGACGTCCGCGGCTCCGCCTGCCGCGACGGAGAGAGGTACCGCCCTGTGCACGAGGTCATCGACCAGCGGGACTCCGCGCTCCTTACGTCTCCCGGTCCCTGCCGCCGATTCCCCCTGACGGGGGGAGTCCGCCCGTGCTGACCATCGGGATCGTCGCCCTCGATGCCTGGCACGCGGCTCCGCTCGAGCGCGCCTGGCGCCGCCAGGGACACCGCGTGGTCGTGGTGACCGGTGACCCGGAGGGGTTCAGCGGGGCGGAGCTCCGCACCAGCGTGCTCGCCCGCTTCCTCGAGCCCGCCGGCCGGAGGGGCGCCGGGTCCGTCGGGCTCGCCGTCGTCACGCGCCGGGCCCGCCGACTGCTCGCTCCGGGCCGGCCCGACCTCGTGGTGGCTCTCCCGGGGACGGCCGTGGAGCTCGCCGGGCTCGCTCCGATGACCGTCCTCCTGGCCGACGACCTCCCGGCACTCCCGCGCCTCCGGTTCGAGGAGGAGCGCCGCGGTGCTGTCGTCGTCACCCCGACGGAGCGGCTCGCGTCAGCCCTCGCGGGAACGGTCGTGCCTCTGGGCCTGCCGGACGCGTCGTTCCCGACGCCGTCCGCCCCCGACGGGCCCCTCCGCTTCGCCGCCGTGGGAGCCTCCGGTCTCGACCGGGGCACCGAGCGGCTCGATCTCCTCGCCCGGCTGGACGGCACCGAGTACGTCACCGTGATCGACGACGGCGGCGGGATCGCCGACGACCTCGCATCGGGGCTGCGCTCCGTCGGCGAGCAGGACCGCGACGGCGTCGTCGAGGTGCTCCGCCACTCCCACGCGTACGCCCATCTGACGCCGTCGACGACCGGCGCGGCCGCCGGACTCGACGCGCTGGCGAGCGGGCTGCCGGTCCTCGCGATCGAGTCGAGCGTCCTGGCCGATCTCTGCGCGGCGGGGGCGGGCGTGGTCCTCTCCGACGACGCGACGCGCGAGGAGTACGAGGACGCCCTCCACCGGCTCCGACGCGAGTGGACGGCTCTCTCCCGGGGGGCCGACGAGCTCGCGCGGGAGCGCCCGTGGTCCGTCGCGGCCGAGGAGATCCTCGCCCTCGCGGAGGGACGCGTCCGTGTCCCTTGAACCGGTCCCGGCTGTCGGCGCCTCCGCCGACGCGATGCTGCCGAACGCCGTCGCCCTGCGCCTGGCCGCCGTGCTGGTGCAGTACACCCTGCGGACGCACGGCGTCCGCAGCCTCGTGGTGAAGGGCGAGGGTCTGCACCGCCAGGGGATCCGCGCGCCGATGACGTCGGCCGACGTCGACCTCTGGGTCGACCCCGAGCGCTTCGACGAGGCTCTCAAGCTGCTCGCCTCGATGGGCTGGCGCCGCCGCGCCGAGGCTCTCAGCTGGACGCTCTTCGTCGACCACTCGATCACGCTCGTCCACCCCTCGTGGCCGTGTGACGTCGACGTCCACCGCTCCTTCCCGGGTGCCTTCGAGGAGGAGCGGATCGTCTTCGACCGCCTCTGGGCGGCCGCCGAGGATCTGCCGCTGAGCGACGAGACCCTGCGGATCCCCGGGCGCGCGCACCACCTCGTGCTGCACGCCCTGCACCAGCTGCGCAGCGCGCGCTCCGCCTCGGCGACCACGGCGCTGGCGGTTCTGAAGGCGCACGGCGCCGGCCTTCCGAGCGAGGAGCGCGAGGCGATCCGCGACGCGGCCGTCGAGCTCGGCGCGCAGACGCCGATGACGGAGCTCCTCACCTCCTGGGGAGTCCCCGCCGCGCCTGAGGAGCGCTACCGGCACGCCCAGACTCTCTGGGACGTGCGCCGCAGCTCCGACCGGCACACCTTCAACTGGCTGCACGCCGTGGCGTCCGCTCCCTGGCGCCTGAAGGGAGGCCTGCTGCTGAGAGCCGCCTTCCCCACCCGCGCGGATCTCGAGGCGAGCCATCCCGAGGCGACGACGATCCGACGTCGGCTCCGGCTCCGGGGGGAGCGGACCCTGCGGGCGCTCCGAGGCCTCCCCTCCGCCCTCACCGGTTTCGCCAGGGTGGCGCTGAGCGGCCGCAGCGAGGAGCAGGGCCCGGCGTCCTCGTTCGATGCGATCGCGGCGACCACGGCGCCGGTGAGCGACCTCCCGGCCTCGTCCGATCCCGCGGCGAGCGCCGTGCATCCGGTGGAGGCCTCCGCCGAGGCGCAGGGTGGCAGCGCGCCGCCGGCCCAGCGCTTCGCCGTCGAGCGCACGGACCGTCAGGTCTACGTGCTCGACCTGTCCCGCCCGTCGGTGCCCCCGATCGTGCTCTCGCTGAGCGCCGCCTCGGTCTTCGAGGCCGTGATCCGGCAGCGCCGGCCCCGGGACGAGGTCGTCGACCTCCTCGCCGATCACTACGACGTCGATCCCGGGACGATGGGCCGCGACGTCGACGCCGTCCTGGCCGAACTCGACGTCCGCTTCCCGGGCGCGGTTCCCGACGGGGCGCTCTCATGAGGGCCGCCCGTTCCCGATCCCTGCGGATCCTGCACGTCCTCGACTCCTTCGAGGACGGCGGAGCGCAGCGTGTGGCACTCTCCCTGGGCGCGTGGAGCCGCGAGCACGGCTGCGAGACCGCCTACTGGGGGCGTCCCGGGCCGCTCAGCGACCGCGCCGCGCAGGAGTCGCCCGTCTTCGTGGTGCCGAGACCGAGACAGGGCTTCGCGGCCGATCTCCGCGGCGTCGCTCTCGCCGTCCGCCGGTTCCGCCCGCACGTCCTGCACGCCCACCAGCGCCGCGAGGCTCTGCTGGCCCTCCTCGTCGGCGCCGCGCTCGGTGTCCCCGTGGTCGAGCACGCGCACACCGAGCTGCCCGGGATCGACAGGCGAGCGCTCTCCTTCCGCTCCCGGCGGGTGTTCGCCGTCTCCGCCTCCGTGGGGCGGATGGTCGTCGAGGACTACGGCCGCCCGCAGGATCGCGTCGTGGTCACCGGCAACGCCCCGGCGAACGTCACCGCGGAGCCCGCGAGCGCGCAGGAACTCGCCGTGCCGGTCGTCCGCGTCCTCGGCATCGGGCGGCTCGCGGAGCAGAAGGACCCGATCCGCTTCCTCGCGGCCGTCGAGGCCCTCGCCCGGGTCCGGCCCGTCACCGGCACCTGGCTCGGCGACGGTCCGATGCTGCCGGTGCTGCGCGAGCGCGCCCGGGGAGCCGGAGTGGTCGACTTCGCCGGTCCGTCGGCGGACGTGACCGGAGCGCTGGACGCGGCGCATCTCCTCCTGTCGACCTCGCGGTGGGAGGGGACTCCGCTCGTGATGCTGGAGGCGATGGCCCGCCGTCGCCCGGTCGTGGCGACCGACGTCGGCGGTGTGGGCGAGCTGCTCGCCGACGGTCGGGGCCTCCTGCTCCCCGCCGACGCCGACGGGGAGCGGATCGCCGAGCTCCTCGCCGCCGCTCTGGAGCGACCCGAGGGGCTCCTGATGCAGGCCGACCGCGCGAAGGCGTGGGTGGACGAGGCCGCCTCACCCGACGCCGTCTTCGGACCCGTCGTCGCCGCCTACCGCGAGCTCGGGGGCCGACGGTGAGCGGGGGCGTGCACTCGGTGACCGTCGTGGCTCCCTGCTACAACGCGATCGCCCGGCTCGACGGCTTCCTCGCGCGGCTCGCACTCACTCTCGGACCGGGGATGCGGGTCGTCCTCGTCGACGACGCGTCCTCGGACGGCACGGCGGAGGTGCTCGAGAAGTGGGCCGAGGGACGCGAGGACGCCCGGGTCCTGCTCCTCGAGCAGAACGGCGGCGTCGCTGCCGCCCGGAACCGCGCCCTCGACGGCATCGACTCCGAGTTCGTCTGGTTCGTGGACGTCGACGACGAATGGGACACGGAGATCCTCCGGACCCTCACCGCCGAGGCCGAGCGGACGGCGGCCGACGTCGTCGTCTGCCGGGCGCTCTACCGCACCCGGCAGTCGACCTCCGGACGCGTGATCGACGGGCTCGACCGGCGCGAACTGGTCTCGTCCGAACTCGCTCTCGAGCGGATGGCGTCCGGGCGCCTGCACGGCTTCCTCTGGAACAAGCTCTTCCGCCGCGCCGTCCTGCAGGAGGAGCTCTTCCCGCTCTTGAGCTCCCAGTCCGACTTCGTCGGCGTGCTGCGGGCGGTCCAGGCGTCGGAACGGGTGCTCTTCGTGCCGGAGATCCTCTACTCCTACGTCTACACGGCGTCCTCGATCACCCGTCGGCGCGACCCGGACCTCCGGAACCTCCTGGTCTGCGCCGAGGAGATGCGCGCGGCGCTCGCCCGAACGTTCGAGGAGGTGCCGCGCCCGCTGTCGGACTGGTTCACGACCTGGTTCTACGCCGTCCCCGTCGCGCTCACCCCGATCCGCCAGAACTCCGACGCGGCGCTCGTCGAGACCGGCGTCCGGCTCGGGTCCGAGGCGCTGCGCGACGTCCGCGTGCTCCGCTCCGCGCGGTCGCCGCGGCTGCTCGTCCTGGGGCTGGTGCTCAAGCACGTCCCCGCCGCCTTCACGGCGCTCAGCCGGATCCTCTACGCCGTGCACGACACCCGCCGCCGGCTCTCCGATCGGAGGAGCACCCGGTGGACGACGTGACGGTCCCCGTGCAGGCGGCCGCGACCGGCCCCTTCCGCACACCAGCTCCGTTCCCTCCCTCCCGCACCGACCCCCGAGGAGCACCGGCATGACCTCCTACATCACCGGCCGCATCGAGCGGATGCCGGCCAGCATCACCACGCTCGACGAGGCGGCGGAGGCCGTGCTCGAGCTGTCCCGGAGCGGCCGCGACGAGCTGGTCGTCACGCCGAACACCGACCACTTCGTGCGCTGGAAGCACTCCGGCGAGTTCCGGCGGTACTACGGCCGGGCGTCCCTCGTGGTGCTCGACGGGGCGCCTCTGGTCTGGCTGGCCCGCTCGTACGGTCACCGCACGGCGAGCCGCGTGACAGGCATCGACCTCTTCACCGAGGTCTGCCGTCGCGCGGCGCTCGAGGGCGCGCCGATCGCTCTCATCGGCGGACGCCCCGGAGTCGGCGATCGCGCAGCCGCCGAGCTGCAGCAGCGCTTCGCCGGGCTGCAGGTGCCGGTCGTCGTCTCGCCGGAGCCGGCCGAGCTCGCGGACGACGCCTACCTCGCCCGCCTCTCCTCGACCCTGCGCGCGGCCGACGTCCGCATCGTCGCGCTCTGCCTCGGCTCCCCGAAGCAGGAGGAGGTCCGCGAGCGCCTGCTCGCCGTCGGCGGCACGGGAGCGGTGTGCCTCGGCGTCGGCGCCGCCGTGGACTTCCTCGCCGGCGAGATCCCGCGGGCGCCGCTCGTGGTGCAGCGCCTCGGCCTCGAGTGGGCGCACCGGCTCAGCCGGGAGCCCGGCAGGCTCTGGCGGCGCTATCTGGGCGACGCCGTGCGGGTGCTGCCGAGCGTGGTCGCGGCCCTCCGCTACCGGGTGCGCCGTGCCGTCCGCTGAGCACGCGGGAGTCGCCGCCGCCGCCGAGAGGCCGCTGGTCCTGGTCTGGAAGCGCGCGTGGCTGCAGGACTCCGAGACGTTCGTCCGCAATCAGATGCACGGACTCGAGCGCTGGCGCGCCCTCGGAGTGGGCCTCGAGCGCACCGGCTCGGGCGTCCTCCACGACCGCACGGACATCGTCCTGCACGATCCGATCACCCCTCGCGGGCGGCGGTCCCTCCTCCTGCGGTGGCTCGGAGTGTCACGACGGCTCGACGCGATCGTCGATGAGCACCGGCCCGCCCTCATCCACGCGCACTTCCTCATCGACGCCGTCTTCATCGCGCGGTACGCACGGAGGAGGCGCCTCCCGCTCGTCGTGACGGGGCACGGCTACGACGTGACCAGCTGGCCGCTCGCGACCGGAGCTCCGCGCCTGCTCCGCCCCCTCGCCCGAGCTCACCGCGCCCTCGAGGCCCGCGCCGTCTTCCGCACCGCGCACGCGGTGATCGGGGTCTCCCGCTTCATCACCGACGGGCTCCTGCGCCTGGGCGCGGACCCGCGGCGCACCGGAGTGGGCTACATCGGCGTCCCGACCTCCCGCCCCGAGGCCGCACCGGCTGCGGAGCGCGCGGGAATCGTCTTCGTCGGACGCCTCACCGACAAGAAGGGCGTTCCGGATCTGCTCGAGGCGGTCGCCGCCCTCCCCGGACCGATCCGCGACGTCCCCCTGACCGTCGTCGGCGACGGCCACCTGCGGGGGGCGCTCGTCGAGCAGGCGGCGCGGCTGGGCCTGCAGGTGACCTTCACCGGCTCCCTGCCCCCCGCCGAGGTCGCCCGCATCCTCGCCGGCGCCGCGGTCTTCTGCGCACCGTCGCGGACCGCGGCGACAGGCGACTCCGAGGGCTTCGGCATGGTCTTCCTCGAGGCCGCGCTCGCAGGCGTCCCTGTCGTCTCGTACCGCCACGGCGGCGTCCCGGAGGCGGTCCAGGACGGCGTCACCGGGCTGCTCGTCCCGGAGGGGGACGTGCCCAGCCTGACCGGGGCGCTCGCCGCCCTGCTCCGGGACCCGGACCGCGCGGAGCGGATGGGCGCGGAGGGGCGGGAGCGCGTGCTCGCCTCGTTCGACCTCGCCGAGCGGATCCGCGACCTCGAGGACCTCTACGACTGGGCGGCCGGCCGATCGATGCCGACGACGACGGACGGAGATCGCGGATGAGCCGCGCCGAGCACCGCGCCGACGATCCGCGACCGGGCCTCCGTCCGGCCTCCGCCGGGCGGGAGAGGTGAGCCTGCGCCGGAGGACCGTCGACGCGACCGCCTGGACGGCGGTCTCGTTCGCCGTCGCGCTCGTCGTGCAGCTCGGGCAGTTCGCGCTCCTGGCGAGACTGCTGGACCCCTCCGAGATGGGGATCATCGCGATCGTCGCCCTGCTCAACGCGTTCGTCGACATCTTCCTCGGCATGGGGGTCGCCCAGGCGATCATCCAGCGCCGGCGGGCGACCAGCTTCGAGCTCTCGTCGGTCTTCTGGCTCAACCTCTCCGTCGGGCTCCTGGTCACCGTCGCCGTCCTCCTGGGCGCCGCACCGATCGCCTCCCTGCTCGGGTCCGCCGCCGCGGCGCCGGTCCTCAGCGTTGCCTCGCTCGTGTTCGTGGGCAGCGCAGCCGGGCAGGTGCCGAGAGCGGTGCTCGAGAAGGGGATCCGGTTCCGAGCGGTCGCCGTGTCCGAGACGATCGCTCTCGTCGGCGGCTTCGCCGTGACGGTCTGCCTCGCGGTCTCGGGCGCGGGGGCGCTCTCCTATGCGTGGGGGCTCGTCGCGACCGCGGCTCTGCGCTCCGTGCTCGCCCTCGTGCAGGCCCGCCGCTGGTTCCGGCTGCGGTTCCGGTTCCGGATCCGCGAGACCGCCCGCTTCCTCTCCTTCGGCGTCTTCCAGACCCTCGACGGCATCGTCAACTACCTGGGCTCGAACGCCGGCTCGCTCGCGATCGGCCGCCTGCTCGGACCGGCCCAGCTGGGCGGGTACACCCTGGGATACAACCTCGCCGTGAACCTCCCCGCGAGGGTCAACCCGATCGTGACGCGGGTGATGTTCCCGGTGTTCTCCTCGATCCAGCACGACCGTGAGCGCGTCGCGCGGAACCACCTCCGCGTCACCGCGGTGCTCAGCATGGCGAGCATCCCGCCGCTGATGCTGGTGGCGCTGCGCTCCGAGGAGATCGTGCGGCTGTTCTACGGACCCGGCTGGGGCTGGATCGCGGGCATGACGAGCGCACTGACGGTGGTGGGCGCGGTGCGGGCGATCGGCAATCCGGTCGGCTTCATCCTGATGGCGATGGACCGGGTGCGGTTCGGGCTGGTCGTGAACATCGTGAAGACCGCGATCACGGTCCCGATGATCGTCGGCGGGGGAGTGCTGTTCGGACTCGACGGCTTGATCGGCGGGCTGCTGCTCTCGAGCGCTCTCGGCTTCGCCGTCACCTGCGCCGTGCTGCGGGTGGTGCTCGGAGTGCGCCTCGGCGCG
Source organism: Rathayibacter sp. AY1B7 (assembly GCF_002932735.1). NCBI lineage: Bacteria > Bacillati > Actinomycetota > Actinomycetes > Micrococcales > Microbacteriaceae > Rathayibacter > Rathayibacter sp. AY1B7. Next base: position 32,981 of record NZ_PSWK01000005.1, on the reverse strand, counting down.
TTCCTGCGCGCGTGCGCCGCGGGGCCGCTGCTCGCCGCACCGATGGCGATCGTGCTGCTCCTGCTCCGCCTGCTCCCCGAGGGCGCGCCCCTGCGGCTGCTCCCGGTGGAGCTGGCGCTCGCGGGCCTTGTGCTGGGAGCGACCGCCCTCCTGGCGCCGGGGCGCGACATCGCCGAGGCGCGATCGCTCGTCCTGTCGCGACTGCCCGCCCGGCTCCGGCTCGGCTCCGCCGCCCCGGTCGAGGTCGCCGTGGTGCTGGCCGCCGAGGAGCGCTTCGACGGCAGCGGGGGAGCCGTGGCGACCTGGGTCCGCGAGACGGTGTCCCGGTCCTCGCTCCGGATCGCCGTGCACGCGCCGTGGTCGTCGGCGTCACCGGGCGTGGACGTCAGGCCCCATCGTCTGTACCGGCGGATCTACGCGGTTCAGCGGCGCGCGGCACTCCTCCTGGCGCATCGGCGCGACAGCGACCCGGGCGCCGAGCTGCGCCGGCTGTCCTTCGGCGGGCGCTTCTGGCTGCTGGTGCTCGCTCCGTCGCTGCGCCGTGTCCCGACGGTCTGGATCCACAACCGCCCCCGCTACGCCGTGCGCCTGCGCCGCCTGGGCTACCGGGGGCGGATCGTCGCACACCTGCACAACGACCTGCTCGATCACCTGCCGCCCGATCCCGCCGCGGCCCGGCGCTACCTCGACGCGGTCGACGAGTGGATCTTCTGCAGCGAGTTCCTGCGCGCCCGGGCGGTCGACCGGTACGGCCTGATCGCCACAGCCGTCCTGTACAACGGGGTCGTCCCTCCGCCCGAGGTCCCGCCGGCGCCGCTCGGCGGTACTGCGGAGGCGGTCTTCGCCGGGAGGCTGGTGGCCGAGAAGGGAGCCCGCGAGGCCGTCGAGATCGTGAGGCGGATGCGGACCGAGCACGGCGCCGATCTGCGGCTGGTCATCGCCGGCGCATCGGGCCTCGGGGACGACGCGACGCCCACCCCGTACGTCCGAGCGCTCGACGAGGCTGTCGCCGCCCTGCCCGGCGTCGTGCGCCGGCTCCCGTTCCTCCGGCACGAGGACCTGCTGGAGCTGTTCGGCTCCTCGGCGCTCCTGCTCTACCCCTGCCGCTGGGACGAGCCGTTCGGGATGGTGGTGGTGGAGGCGCTCTCGCGGGGGATCCCCGTCGTGACGGTCGAGCGCGGAGGCCTCCCCGAGATCCTGCGCACCTCCGACGGAGTGGTCGACGGATCCGTCCTCGTCCCGCCGGGCACGGAGGAGGAGGTCGCGGACGCCGTCCTCGCGGAGCTCCCCGCCCTCATCGCCTCGCTGCGCGATCCCCGGCGACGCGCGGAGGTCGCTGCGGCGTCGCGGCGCCGAGCGGCGGACTTCGGCTGGCCGGGCATCGCCCGCCGCGCGGACGAGCTGCTGGCAGACCCCCGTGGCTGAGGCGCGGGGCCGCCGCGCGCACGCGGATCGACGTTCCGCGCCAAGCCCGTCGAGGCTCGTGCCGCGCGATTAGTGTCGGCGCGACATGCCACCTGCATCCCCTCTCCCGCCCGCGTCCGCCGACGCCACCGCCTCTCCCGTGCTGCTCGATCCGCCTCCCGCCCCGGACCGGCGCCCGCGGACGACCCTCCCGCCGCGAGAGGTCGGCCCGTCGTCCCGGAATCGGCGCGCCGCTCCTCCGCTCCGCCAGACGGAGGCCGCCACCAGCACCTCCGCGGAACGGCTCTGACATGGGCCGCCACGCCGACGACGCCCTCCTCCGCCGCCCGACCGCCTCTCGTCCCTCCGTCATCGCCGCGACCCGCGTCACCGACGCTCCGGAGACCCGCGGGCGGCCGTCGCGCGCGCCGGCGGATCCCGCTCAGCGGCGGCACGAGCGGATCGTCCTCGTCTTCCTCGCGGTGCTCCTGGCGCTGAGCGTCGTGCAGCTCTACACCCTGGGCCCCGTCACCGCTCCGGTCGCCTGGAGCCTGCTCTTCCTCCCGTACTCCGTGGCGCGGCTGCGCGGCGGGCGGATCGACCGGTTCGTGGTCGTGGTCCTCCTCGTGATCGCCGGCACCCTCTTCGCGCTCACCTACTCCGGAGCACGCGCGGCCGCGCTGCGCGACGTGGTCTCCGTCGTCTCCTTCCTCACTCCGTACCTGGCCGTCCGCGGGCTCGGCGACGGCGCCTGGCGTGTCGTCGGCCGCGCCCTCAACTGGGCGGCGCCCGTGTTCCTCCTCCAGGTGACGCTCACGATCCTCTTCCAGCTCGATCCCGTGCAGGAGACCGCCTACCTCCGGTGGCCGGAAGCGGTGCTGTTCTCCGACATCTACGTGCGGGACATCTTCACGACGTCCTTCAACAACGTCCTGCAGGAGAAGTCGGGAGGGTTCTTCCTCAACGGCAACATCGCCTCGATGTACATGGCCACGACCGGCGCGCTGGCCTTCGCCGTCTGGAGACGGCAGCGGGGGAGTCTCCTCCTGCTCGTCGCCGTCGCCGGGCTGGTCGGCGCCCTCTTCACGCTGTCCAAGACCGCGATCGTCCTCGCGATCGTCCTGCCCCTGCTGGTCGCCGCGATCCGCGGACTCAAGGGACGCAGCCTCGGTCCGGTCGCCTGGATGATCACCATCCCCTCCGGGATCACGGCCGTGTACGCCGTCGCCGTGTCCTTCCCGCAGCTGGCGGAGGCGGGCGTGCTCACGCTCGGGGCCCGCGGCGACTTCCTGCGCCTGGCTGCGAGCGCGTTCCCCGACAACTGGCTGCTGGGGCTGGGGTACGGCGGATGGCAGGAGCTGTGGCTGGCGCGCGGGTCGCAGTTCACCCAGCACAGCGAGCCGCGCCCGCCCCACAACCTCCTCGTCACCGCGTGGACCAACGGCGGACTCCCGATCGCGCTCCCCGTCCTCGCGTTCCTCCTCCTCGCCACCGTCGCCGTCGTGCGCCTGCTCCTCCGGGTCGCCCGGAACGAGGCCGTCGCCGTCGGTGCGCTCGCCGTCGCCGTCCTCTGGACGTTCCTGCACGGGATGGCCGACAACACCACCTGGTTCGGCGATCAGCACTCGCTCGCGACGCTCGCCGTCTCCGTGGCGCTCGTGGGCGTCCTGTCGGCGGAGGCGCCCGCGCCGGGCCGAGTGCCTCACGGAAGCGCTCCGGCGGCCTCGGCCGGCGCGGGTCGGGCGCCGCTGCGACGGCCGCCGAGCCCCGGCCTCGGGCGGCGCTGACGCGACCGCCGCGCCGCAGCCGGTCCGGACACGGACCGCGCCGGTATCATCGACCCGTTATGGCACGCATCTACGACTGCTCCGTCGACACGGACCTCCTGACCGGCACCCGTCTCGCGCGGACGGCCATCGGCCGCGGCGAGCTCGTGGTGATCCCCACCGACACCGTCTACGGCGTCGCGGCCAACGCGTTCGACGCCGCCGCGGTCCAGCGCCTGCTCGACGCGAAGGGACGGACGAGGCAGTCGCCGCCGCCCGTCCTGATCGGGGACGTGGCCGCCCTCGACGCCCTCGCCGAGAACGTGCCGGAGGCGGTGCGCGACCTCGCGCGCGAGTTCTGGCCCGGCGGGCTCACCATCGTCCTGCACGCCCAGCCCTCCCTGGTCTGGGACCTGGGCGAGACGCGCGGGACCGTGGCGCTGCGCATGCCGGACAACCCGGTGACGATCGAGCTCCTCGCCGAGACCGGTCCGCTGGCGGTCTCCTCCGCCAACCGCACGGGGCAGCCCTCGGCCACGACCGCACAGGAGGCGTTCGACCAGCTCGGCGACTCCGTCGACGTCTATCTCGACGCCGGCGCCGCCGGATCGCGCTACAGCGACCGCCCCGCGGGCGCCAGCGAGTCCTCGACGATCGTCGATGCGACAGCGCTGAGCTTCGAGGGCGGCACCCTGCGCATCCTGCGCCAGGGCGTCGTGTCGGCCGAGCGGATCCGCGAGGTCGTCGGCGACCTGCTGCCGGATCCGGACGCGCCCCGCGCCGAGACGTCGGAGCCCGACGCCTCCACGGTCGGCGCGGCGCAGGCCGGGGACCAGCAGGAGCCCGCCGAGACCGCGACTGGCAGCGACCCGTACGCCTTCGAGCGGACCCCGACAGCGCGCCCCGACTGGGCCTCCGGTGCCCGCCTGCAGGACGACTCCGCTCCCGTCGATTCCGCCGATGCGCCGGACACGGGTTCGTCGAGCACGAACGCGCCGACGCCCAACACCGGCACCGGCGCCGCCCGCACCGACTCCGCTCCGGGTGAGTAACCGGTGATCACCTTCGCCCTCGTCTCGCTCGCGGTCGCGCTCGTGACCGGAGCGCTGTCGTGGGTCATCTGGAAGCTGAGCCTGAAGTACCGGCTCTACCCGAAGATCCGCGTCAGGGACATGCACACGCGGCCGACCCCCCGCCTGGGCGGCATCGCGATGTTCCTCGGGATCCTCGTCGGCTTCGGCATCGCCTCCCAGCTGCCCTACTTCCGGCTGGTGTTCGCCAATCCCGAGCCGATCCTCGCGATCCTCGGCGCGAGCCTGCTCATCGTCCTCATCGGCGTCGCCGACGACATCTGGGACCTGGACTGGACCACGAAGCTGGCCGGTCAGCTGATCGCCGCGGGCCTGATCGCCTGGAAGGGCGTGCAGATCGTCTCCCTGCCGATCGGCGGCCTGACCGTCGGCTCGCCGTGGATGTCGCTGATCATCACCGTGCTCGCGATCGTCCTGGTCACCAACGCTCTCAACTTCATCGACGGCCTCGACGGCCTCGTGGCGGGCGTCGCCCTGATCGCCAACGGGGTCTTCTTCCTCTACAGCTACCTGCTGGTGCAGCAGACCTCGCCCACCGACTACTTCAACCTGGCCTCGCTCATCGCGGTCCTGCTCGTCGGCGCCTGCGCCGGATTCCTCCCCATCAACTGGCGTCCGGCGCGGATGTTCATGGGCGACAGCGGCGCACTGCTGATCGGGATGCTGATGGCCACCTCCGCGATCGCGGTCACCGGCCAGATCGACCCGGCCCAGCTCGCGGCGAAGGAGCTCCTGCCCGCGTTCATCCCGATCATCCTGCCGTTCGCGATCCTCGTGGTGCCGCTGATGGACTTCGGCCTCGCCGTGATCAGGCGCCTGCGCGCGGGAAAGTCGCCGTTCAGCGCCGACCGGAAGCACCTGCACCACCGCCTGCTCGACATGGGGCACTCCCACCTGCACGCCGTGCTGATCTTCTACGCGTGGACCGCCGTCGTCGCCGTCAGCTGCCTGCTGATGTTCGTGGTCGACGTGCTGTGGGTCCCGCTCGTCTTCCTCGGAGTCGGTCTGCTGGTCTGCACCGTCGTCACGCTCGCCCCGCTCAGCCGCCGCAAGCGGCTCGAGGCGGCGGCGCAGTCCGCGGAGGCCTCACCCGTCCTCGACCCCCTCGACCGCGCGTCCTCGACGGAGCTGCTCCGTCCGCCGGCCGGACTCCCGATCGACCGAGACACGACAGCGCCGACCACGGCGCGGAAGGAAGCATCATGACCGGAGCCTCCCCGGCCACCCCCCGTCCGCAGCCCGCGTCCGTCCCCGTCCTGCGCCGCGCGCTGGTCGTGGGCGGCCTCTTCGTGCTCGCCCTGGCCGTTCTCGGCACCGTCGTCGGCGGGATCGCCGCCGGGGGAGAGGGCGCGATCGGAGCCCTCCTCGGCGCGATCGTCGGCGGCGTGATGGTGCTCCTCACCGCCGCGAGCATCCTCGTCGCCAACCGCCTCGACATCGGCGGGTTCTTCGCCGTCGTCCTCGGCACGTGGCTCGCCAAGTTCGTGCTGTTCGTGATCGCCGCCCTGTTCCTGCGCGATCAGCCGTGGCTGAACAGCACCGCGATGTTCGTCACGATCATCGTCGCCGTCCTGGGGTCCCTGGTGATCGACGTCCTCGTCGTCTCGCGCTCGCGCATGCCGAACGTCAGCGACATCGCTCGATGAGGACGAGCCGAACGGTTCCTGAGAGGACCACGATTCGGCTCTCAGGCCGTTCTGTTGCTACAGTAGGGACGAATCCCGCAGGCGAACGTGTCCTCAGATCGTCTCATCGTTGATGGCGGTCGTCGAGCACGATCGCCGTCCGAGCGGAAAACCCCACCTTTCGTCGTCGCGAGAGCGTTGCGTCCGAATGATTCGATTCGGTCGGCTGCAACGTGCCACGCCCCGAATTCCAGGAGCTAGCGCTGTTTGCTAACGCTGTGACCCTGTTGGTCTCGTCCTCGACCGGTGAGAGTGACTTCCACACCCCGTCGATCTCCGAGTTCTTCCCGCCCGGTTTCCTCTTCGAGGGAACCCCTTTCGAGATCAACCGCGTCATGCTGGTCCGCTTCATCGCGGTCATCGCACTGATGCTGTTCTTCTGGCTCGGGACGCGCAAGCTGCGCCTCGTCCCCGGCCGCTTCCAGAACGTCGTCGAGCTCGCGTTCGACTTCGTCCGCGTCACCATCGCCAAGGACATCCTCGGCGAGAAGGACGCGCGCCGGTTCCTCCCGATCCTCGTGACGATCTTCTTCGCGATCATCTCGATGAACCTGACCGGCATCGTCCCGTTCCTGAACATCGCGGGGACCTCCGTGGTGGGCATGCCGCTCTTCCTCGGCCTGGTCGCCTACGTGACGTTCATCTACGCGGGCATCAAGGACCGGGGGATGGGCTTCTTCAAGAACGCCCTGTTCCCGCCCGGAGCGCCGTTCCTGATCTACTTCATCCTCACGCCGATCGAGCTGCTGCAGACGTTCATCATCCGTCCGCTCTCGCTCGCACTGCGGCTCGTGATGAACATGATCGTCGGCCACCTCCTGCTGGTGCTGTGCTTCTCGGCCACGCAGTTCTTCCTCTTCAGCTCCCAGATCGACCCGGGCTTCAAGCTCTTCGGCGTCGTGACCTTCGCCTTCGGCGGTGCGTTCACGCTCTTCGAGCTCCTCGTCGCCGTGCTGCAGGCCTACATCTTCACCCTCCTCGCTGCGGTCTACATCCAGTTGGCCGTCGCCGAGGAGCACTGACCCCACTACTCACGGGCTCCCGCCCGTTCTCACGATCACCCCACTGAAAGGACCCACTCGTGGACTCAGTCACCGTTCTCGCCGAACTCACCGGCAACATCGCGACGGTCGGTTACGGCCTCGCAGCGATCGGCCCCGGCATCGGTGTCGGCATCGTCGCGGGCAAGACCGTCGAGGCCATGGCGCGCCAGCCCGAGATGGCCGGCCGCCTCCAGACCACGATGTTCCTCGGCATCGCGTTCACCGAGGTGCTCGCGCTCATCGGCCTCGCCACCTACTTCATCTTCGCGGCGTAGTCGTGTTCAGCACCGCTGTGAACATCGCTGCGGAAGAAGGTGACGTCCCCGCGGTCATTCTGATCCCGGAGTTCTACGACTTCTTCTGGTCGGGGGTGATCTTCCTCATCCTGCTGTTCTTCTTCTGGAGGCTGGTCCTGCCGCGCCTGCAGAAGATCCTCGACGCGCGCTCCGCCGCGATCGAGGGGAACATCGCGAAGGCCGACGAGGCTCAGCGACAGGCCGAGGCCGCCCTCGAGAAGTACACCGCCCAGCTGGCCGAGGCCCGCGCCGAGGCCGGAGTGATCCGTGAGAAGGCGAACGCCGACGGCAACGCGATCGTGGCGGCGAAGAAGGAGCAGGCGCAGGTCGAGGCCGAGCGCATCCTCCACAACGCGCACGCTCAGATCGAGGCGGACCGTCAGGCCGCCGTGGTCTCGCTCCGCTCCGAAGTCGGAACCCTCGCCATCGACCTCGCCTCCGGCGTGATCGGCGAGAGCCTCAACGACGACGCGAAGGCGTCCGCGATCGTGGACCGCTTCCTCGCCGACCTCGAGGCCTCGGAGAAGGCGAACAACTGATGGGCAGCGCGTCCAGGAAGGCACTCGCATCGGCGAAGGCGGAGCTCTCCGCCCTCGCCGGTCAGGCGTCCCTCGACACGGCCCAGCAGCTCTTCGAGGCCGCACGGGTCATCGACGGCCAGGCGCAGCTGCGCGCGGCCCTCGCCGACCCGAGCGCCGACTCGAGCAGCAAGCAGGCTCTCGTCGCCCGCGTGTTCGGTCCCTTCGGCGAGCCGGCCAAGCGCCTGCTCACCGTGATCGTCGGCCACCGCTGGTCGAGCCCGAGCGACATGGTCGCCGGGGTCGAGGAGGTCGGGGTCCGCGCGATCGCGTCGTCCGCTCCGGAGGGCGTCAACCTCGAGAAGGAGCTCCACTCCTTCGGCGAGGTCGTCGCCTCCGACGCCCAGCTCGAGCTCGCGCTCGGCAGCAAGCTCGCCGCCGCCGACTCGAAGGTCGCGCTCGTGCAGCGCCTCCTCGAGGGCAAGGCCGCGGCCGAGACGCTGGCGATCCTCCGGCAGCTGATCGCGCACCCGCGCGGTCGCCGCATCCCGGAGCTCGTCCGCTTCGCAGCAGGCGTGGTCGCCGACCAGGGCGGGTTCATCCTCGCCACGGTCTCGGTCGCCGCACCGATCGCCCCCGAGCAGCTCGACCGGCTCCGCTCGGCGCTCACGCGCCAGTACAGCCGACCGGTCTCCGTCAACGTCGTGGTCGATCCCTCCCTCCTGGGCGGGATGCGCCTGCACGTCGGCGACGAGGTCATCGACGGAACCGTCTCCGCACGGCTGTCCGACCTGAAGCTCCAGCTCGCGTCCTGACGGGCGCACGTATCCTCAGAGGGCACTGCCCTCGACCCCCGCACCATCCAGGTCAGGCCCCGACGACCTCTTCGGCTCGCACGGACCCAACGAATAGGAATTCCCATGGCAGATATCACCATCAGCCCGGATGAGATCCGCGACGCGCTGAAGGACTTCGTCTCGTCGTACGAGCCGGGCAAGGCCTCCACCACCGAGGTCGGCTACGTCATCGACGCCGCCGACGGCATCGCCCACGTCGAGGGCCTCCCCGGCGTCATGGCCAACGAGCTCATCCGCTTCTCCAACGGTGTCCTGGGCCTGGCCCAGAACCTCGACGAGAACGAGATCGGCGTCGTCGTCCTCGGCGAGTTCTCCGGCATCGAGGAGGGCATGGAGGTCACTCGCACCGGCGAGGTCCTCTCGGTCCCCGTCGGCGACGGCTACCTCGGCCGCGTCGTCGACCCGCTCGGCAACCCGATCGACGGACTCGGCGAGATCGCCTCCGAGGGCCGCCGCGCCCTCGAGCTCCAGGCTCCCGGCGTCATGTCGCGCAAGTCGGTCCACGAGCCGCTGCAGACCGGCATCAAGGCCATCGACGCGATGATCCCGGTCGGCCGCGGCCAGCGCCAGCTCATCATCGGCGACCGCCAGACCGGCAAGACGGCCATCGCGATCGACACGATCATCAACCAGAAGGCCAACTGGGAGTCGGGCGACACGAACAAGCAGGTCCGCTGCATCTACGTCGCCATCGGCCAGAAGGGCTCGACCATCGCCTCGGTGAAGGGCGCGCTCGAGGACGCCGGAGCGATGGAGTACACGACCATCGTCGCGTCCCCCGCCTCCGACCCCGCCGGCTTCAAGTACCTCGCCCCCTACACCGGCTCGGCCATCGGCCAGCACTGGATGTACGGCGGCAAGCACGTCCTGATCATCTTCGACGACCTGTCGAAGCAGGCCGAGGCTTACCGCGCCGTGTCGCTCCTCCTGCGCCGCCCGCCGGGACGCGAGGCGTACCCGGGTGACGTCTTCTACCTGCACTCCCGTCTGCTGGAGCGCTGCGCGAAGCTGTCCGACGAGCTCGGCGCCGGCTCGATGACCGGTCTCCCGATCATCGAGACCAAGGCGAACGACGTCTCGGCCTACATCCCGACCAACGTGATCTCGATCACCGACGGCCAGATCTTCCTCCAGTCCGACCTCTTCAACGCCAACCAGCGTCCCGCGGTCGACGTGGGCATCTCGGTCTCGCGGGTCGGCGGCGACGCGCAGGTCAAGTCGATCAAGAAGGTCTCCGGCACGCTGAAGCTCGAGCTGGCGCAGTACCGCTCGCTCGAGGCCTTCGCGATGTTCGCCTCCGACCTCGACGCCGCCTCGCGCCGTCAGCTCGCCCGCGGCGCCCGCCTCACCGAGCTGCTCAAGCAGCCGCAGTACTCGCCGTACCCCGTCGAGGAGCAGGTCGTCTCGATCTGGGCCGGAACGAACGGCAAGCTCGACGAGGTCCCGGTCCCCGACGTGCTGCGCTTCGAGCGCGAGCTCCTGGACTACCTGGGCCGCAACACCCAGGTGCTGAACACCCTCCGCGACACCAACGTGCTCTCCGACGACACCGTCGCCGAGCTCAACCGTGCCGTCGACGGCTTCAAGCTGGAGTTCCAGACCGGTGAGGGCAAGCCGCTCGCCTCGGTCGGGCGCGAGGAGCACCAGGCCATCGCGGCCGACGAGGTCGGCCAGGAGAAGATCGTCAAGGGCCGTCGCTGACCAGCGGCACCCCGACGATTCGCCACTTTTAGGACAACAGGAGACACATGGGAGCGCAACTCCGGGTCTACCGGTCGAAGATCCGCTCGGCCCAGACGACCAAGAAGATCACTCGGGCCATGGAGCTGATCTCGGCCTCGCGCATCCAGAAGGCGCAGAACCGCGTCGCTGCCGCGGCGCCGTACTCGAACGCGATCACCCGCGCCGTGTCCGCTGTCGCGACCTACTCGAACGTGGAGCACCCGCTCACGACCGAGCGCGAGAAGCTGGACACGGCCGCGATCGTGATCTTCACCTCCGACCGCGGCCTCGCCGGGGCGTTCTCCTCGAGCGTGCTCAAGGAGGCCGAGGAGCTGGCCGCGCTGCTGCGCAGCGAGGGCAAGGAGGTCGTCTTCTACCTGGTCGGACGCAAGGCGAACGCGTACTTCTCGTTCCGGAAGCGGGCCAGCGTCCGCGTCTGGACGGGCGGCACCGACCAGCCCGTGTTCGAGACGGCGAAGGAGATCGCGGACGCGGTCGTCGAGTCGTACAACCTCGATGACGAGGAGGGCGGCGTGGACGAGATCCACCTCGTCTACAACCGCTTCGTCAGCATGGTCACCCAGCAGCCGACCGTCGTCCGGCTGCTGCCGCTCGAGGTCGTCGAGGGCGCCGAGGAGCAGAACAGCGAGCTGTACCCGCTCTACGAGTTCGAGCCCGACCCCGAGACCGTCCTCGACCGCCTCCTGCCCGTGTACGTCGAGAGCCGCATCTTCAACGCGATGCTGCAGTCGGCGGCCTCGGAGCACGCGGCACGTCAGAAGGCCATGAAGTCGGCGAGCGACAACGCGGACACGCTGATCAAGACCTACACGCGTCTCGCCAACAACGCCCGCCAGACCGAGATCACGCAGCAGATCGCCGAGATCGTCGGCGGCGCCGACGCCCTGTCCTCCTCCAAGTAAGAGGGCTCCGCTCCACACAGTTTCGACTCCGCCCTCCGGGAGCGGTGAGACCACAGAAGGAAGTAGCAATGACACTGACCGCACCTGAGGCGGCGACCGGGACGTCGGGCGGGGCCATCGGCCGCATCGCCCGCGTCACTGGCCCCGTCGTTGACATCGAGTTCCCCCACGACGCGATCCCCGAGGTCTACAACGCGCTCTACACGCACGTCGAGGTCGAGGGCGTCTCGAGCAAGCTGACCTTCGAGGTCGCGCAGCACCTGGGCGACGACCTCGTCCGGGCCATCTCCCTGAACCCCACCGACGGACTCGTCCGCGGCCAGGAGGTCCACGACACCGGCCTGCCGATCTCGGTCCCGGTCGGCGACGTGACCAAGGGCAAGGTCTTCAACGTGATCGGCGAGGTGCTCAACGCCGACGCCGACGGGAAGATCAACGGAGAGTCGTTCGAGATCACCGAGCGCTGGCCGATCCACCGCAAGCCCCCGCAGTTCGACCAGCTCGAGTCCAAGACCGAGCTGTTCGAGACCGGCATCAAGGTCATCGACCTGCTCACTCCGTACGTGCAGGGCGGCAAGATCGGCCTGTTCGGCGGCGCGGGCGTCGGCAAGACCGTCCTCATCCAGGAGATGATCCAGCGCGTCGCGCAGGACCACGGTGGAGTGTCCGTGTTCGCCGGCGTCGGCGAGCGCACCCGTGAGGGCAACGACCTCATCGCCGAGATGGAGGAGGCGGGCGTCTTCGACAAGACCGCGCTCGTCTTCGGCCAGATGGACGAGCCGCCGGGAACGCGTCTGCGCGTCGCCCTGTCGGCACTGACCATGGCGGAGTACTTCCGCGATGTGCAGAAGCAGGACGTGCTGCTCTTCATCGACAACATCTTCCGCTTCACGCAGGCCGGCTCGGAGGTGTCGACCCTCCTGGGCCGCATGCCCTCCGCGGTGGGCTATCAGCCGAACCTCGCCGACGAGATGGGTGTGCTTCAGGAGCGCATCACCTCGACGCGCGGACACTCGATCACCTCGCTGCAGGCGATCTACGTCCCCGCCGACGACTACACCGACCCGGCGCCGGCGACCACCTTCGCCCACCTCGACGCGACCACCGAGCTCTCCCGTGAGATCGCGTCGAAGGGCCTCTACCCGGCCGTCGACCCGCTCACGTCCACCTCGCGCATCCTCGACCCCCGCTACCTGGGCGCCGACCACTACCGCGTGGCGACGAACGTGAAGCAGATCCTGCAGAAGAACAAGGAGCTGCAGGAGATCATCGCGATCCTCGGTGTCGACGAGCTGTCGGAGGAGGACAAGATCACGGTGTCGCGTGCGCGCCGGATCCAGCAGTTCCTCTCGCAGAACACCTACATGGCGAAGAAGTTCACCGGTGTCGAGGGATCGACCGTCCCGCTGAAGGACACGATCGAGTCGTTCGACGCGATCACAAAGGGCGAGTTCGACCACGTGGCCGAGCAGGCGTTCTTCAACGTCGGCTCGATCTCGGACGTCGAGGAGAAGTGGACCCAGATCCAGAAGGAGAACGGCTGATCATGGCCGGGACCCTGAAGGTCAGCGTCGTGTCCGCGAACGCCGAGGTGTGGTCCGGAGAGGCGAAGCAGCTCACGGCTCGCACGGTCGAGGGCGAGATCGGCATCCTCGCCGGCCACGAGCCGATGCTCGCGATCCTCGCCACCGGCGAGGTGCGCGTCACGGCCCTGGACGGCACGCGTCTCACCGCGCAGGCCGACGACGGCTTCCTGTCCGTCGAGAACGACGTGGTGACCGTGGTCGCCCGTCAGGCATCGCTGGTCTAGTACACCGCCGCTCACCGCGGCTCGGAGGGGCCGGACGATCATCGCGATCGTCCGGCCCCTTCGTCGTGCCGCCCGTCCCTCTTCTCCGAAGGAGTCCTGTGCACGTCCTGCTGCCACCGTCCGAGACGAAGCGCGACGGCGGCGACGAGCCGTTCGTGCTCGAGTCGCTCGCCTTCCCCGAGCTCCACGCGAAGCGGCGCGAGCTGGCGGAGGCGCTGATCGCGCTGGCCGGGGACCCCGAGCTCTCTGCCCGGGCGCTGAAGCTCGGTCCGCGTCAGTTCGGCGAGATCGATCGCAACGCGGGGCTCGCGACCGCGGCAGGTCTCCCCGCGGTCGACCGCTTCGACGGGGTGCTGTTCGATGCGCTCGACGCGCGCAGCCTCGATTCCGGTGCACGGGAGGTGCTCGGTCGGACGGCGATCGTGCAGTCCGCGCTCTGGGGGCCGATCCGCGCCCTCGACCTGATCCCTGCATACCGTCTGTCCCACGACTCCCGTGTGCCGGGCAGACCGCTCAAGCGGTGGTGGGCGGCGGAGGCCGGGCGGGTGCTGAGCGCGCTCGACGGGCTCGTCCTCGATCTGCGGAGCGAGGCGTACGCGGCGCTCGGACCGGTCCCTGCGGGCGAGGGGCGGTTCTTCGTCCGCGTCCGCTCGCGCGGGGCCGACGGCGTCCTCCGGTCGCTGAACCACTTCAACAAGCAGGGCAAGGGACGCTTCGTCAGGGCGCTGGCGGAGGACCGGGTGGCGACGGAGTCGCTCGGCGAGCTCTCGGCGTGGGCGGCCGGGCGCGGGTTCCTGCTCGCCGAGAACCGGCACACGGGAGAGCTCGACCTCGTCGTGCCGGAGTCGTAGGCGTCAGCGTCGGCGCCAGCAGCCGGTGAGGTGGTCGTCGACGATTCCGGCCGACTGCATCAGCGCGTACGCGGTGGTCGGTCCGACGAAGCGGAGCCCAGCGGCCTTCAGCGCTCGCGCGAGCGCCGTCGACCCGGGCGTCGTCGCAGGGACGTCGGCGGCTCGGACCACCCGGTCCTCGACGTCCGGATCGTGGAAGGACCACACGAGCTCGTCGAGCGCGCCCTCGCCTCTCTGCTCCAGGAGCGCGAGCACGGCCCGGGCGTTGTCCCGGGTGGCGATGATCTTCGCGCGGTTCCGGATGATGCCGCTGTCCTCCATCAGCCGCTCGACATCGGTGTCGTCGTACCGGGCGACGCGGGCCGGATCGAAGCCGTCGAAGGCCTCGCGGAACCTCGGCCGCTTGCGGAGGATCGTGATCCAGGAGAGGCCGGACTGGAACGCCTCGAGGGAGATCTTCTCGAACAGCGGGCGATCTCCGTGCAGCGGGGTGCCCCATTCCTCGTCGTGGTAGCGGCGGTACTCCGGATCCGCGCCGCTCCAGGCGCAGCGGACCAGGCCGTCCTCTCCCTCGACGAGTCCGTCGGCCGTGCTCATCGGTGGGGGATCCCCTCGTGATCGAGAAGCCAGGCTTTCGTGGCGACGCCCTCGCCCGCGCTGAAGCCGGTGATCCGTCCGTCGCTCGCGAGGACGCGGTGGCAGCCCACGATGATCGGCACCGGGTTCGCACCTACCGCTCCGCCGATCGGCCGGCCCGCCCGGGGGCGACCGGCGGCCGTGCCCAGTGCGCCGTAGGAGGTGATCTCCCCGAAGCCCAGAGCCTGGAGCCGCTGCCAGATCTCGAGCTGGAAGGGCGTGCCGCGCAGAGCGACCGGCAGATCGAAAGAGCGGCGGGTCCCGTCGAAGTACTCGTCCAGCTGCTCGACGGCCCGCAGGAGCACCGGGAGGTCCGACTCCGGGAGGTGCTCGTGCGGGAGCAGACCGGCCTGCTCGATGGCGAGCGAGACGATCGCATCGCCGTCGCTGCCCACTTCGATGCGGCCGAGGGGGCTCGTCGTCCGTCGGACGTGAAGGGGAGTCGTTCTCATGCGTCGAGAGTATCCGCGGGACTCCCCACCGACCGGCGGGAATCGGACACCGGTGCAGAACTCGGCCGATCGGTCCCTGTGGAGGGATTCCTGGGGGCCGGAGGGCGCCATCCGTGCGCCGGCGATTCGGTGTCGATGGGACCTCTCCCTCCACAGGCGGCGATCTCGAGATCCTTCCGATGATCCCGAGGGCCGTCGCTCTCGGCGGGTGCGAGGGTCGGCAGGATCGCAGCATGACCTCCTCAGCGATCTTCCTCCACCCCGCTCCCGCTTCGCGTGTCCCGGCCTCACCCGACGACGCCGCCCTGTTCCACGCCGCTCACGGGTCCCGGCGGGGTGCGGCCGAGGCGAGCCTCGTGCTCGTCCCGTTCCGGGCCGGCGCGCCGAGCGGCTCGCTCCGCTTCGAGCTGTCGGGGGCGGATCCGTCCCTGATCGCGCGGGCCAGCCTCGGTGCGCTCGGCCGGTTCGGGCGGGTGCAGCGAGCACTCGCGCTGGTGCATCCCGGCGAGGCGAGTCCGGAGTCGTGCGAGGGACTCGTCGCCGCCCTCGAGGAGCGTGCGCGCCGGCTCCCCGGCCTCGCCCTCCGCGTCGCCGTGCTCCCGTCGTCCGGCCGCGACGACGGGCTCGAGGCCGGCGACCGGGACGACCCGCGAGCGGTGGCCGCCGCGGTCGACCGTCTCCTCGACCGCCACCCGCGGGCCGAACTGCCCGACGTGCTGTTGCACGGCGTCGACGACCTCGTCCGGCGAGCTCTCACCGGTCCCGATCCCGAGGTCCGGCCGGCGGGCCTGGCTGCGCTCGTCGTGGCCGTGCAGCGCAGCCGCGGTGCGGACCGCGTGCTGCGGTCGGCGCGGAGCGGTGACCCCGGCGCGGCGGGAGCGCTCGCCCCGCTGCTCCGCCGTGCCGCCGTCGTCGCACCCGCGAGCGAGCGAGCCGGAGTGCTCGTCCTCCTCGCGCGGATCCTGGCCGGTGAGGGCCGTGCCGACGAGGCCGGACGGCTCGCCGACGAGGCCGTCGCTCTCGATCCGCACCACGCAGGTGCGCGCCGGGTCGCGGCCGCACTCGCCGCCGATCGGCGGGAGCGCGCCGCGTGAGGTCGCTAGAGCCGCGACCAGGCCTCGGTGAGAACGCTCCGGAGGATCTGCTCGATCTCGTCGAACTCGCGCGGGCCGATGGTGAGCGGCGGTGCGAGCTGCACGACGGGATCGCCTCGGTCGTCCGCTCGGCAGTACAGCCCCGCGTCGAAGAGCCCCTTCGAGAGGAATCCGCGCAGCAGCCGCTCCGACTCGTCCTCGTCGAACGTCTCCTTCGTCGCCTTGTCCTTCACCAGCTCGATGCCGAAGAAGTAGCCGTCGCCCCGGACGTCGCCGACGATCGGCAGGTCGAGCAGCTTCTCGAGCGTGGACCGGAAGACGGGCGAGTTCTCTCGCACGCGCTCGTTCAGGCCCTCCTCCTCGAAGATGTCGAGGTTCTCGAGCGCGACCGCGGCCGAGACGGGGTGGCCGCCGAAGGTGTAGCCGTGCGGGAAGACGACCTGACCGTGGCGGAAGGGCTCGTAGATCCGATCGCTGACGATCGTCGCGCCGATGGGGGAGTAGCCGCTGGTCATCCCCTTCGCGCAGGTGATCATGTCCGGCACATAGCCGTACTCGTCGCAGGCGAACATGTGCCCGATACGGCCGAACGCGCAGATCACCTCATCGGACACCAGCAGCACGTCGTGCTTGTCGCAGATCTCGCGGACCCTCTGGAAGTACCCGGGAGGGGGCGGGAAGCAGCCGCCCGAGTTCTGCACGGGTTCCAGGAACACGGCGGCCACCGTGTCCGGCCCCTCGAACTCGATCATCTCCTCGATGCGGTTCGCCGCCCACAGGCCGAACGCCTCCAGGTCGTCGCCGTGCTCGGGAGCCCGGTAGAAGTTGGTGTTGGGGACACGGAAGCCGCCCGGCACGAGCGGTTCGAACATCGACTTCATCCCGGGGATGCCCGTGATCGCGAGCGCTCCCTGGGGAGTGCCGTGATACGCGACCGAGCGCGAGACGACCTTGTGCTTGCCCGGCTTGCCCTGCAGCTTCCAGTAGTGCTTGGCGAGCTTGAACGCCGTCTCCACCGCCTCGCCGCCGCCGGTCGAGAAGAAGACCCGGTTCAGGTCGCCCGGCGCGTGGTCGGCGAGACGGTCGGCCAGCTCGATCGCCGAGGGGGTCGCGTAGGACCAGAGCGGGAAGAAGGAGAGCTCGGACGCCTGCTTCGCCGCGGCCTCCGCCAGTCGGCGCCGCCCGTGTCCCGCATTGACGACGAAGAGGCCGGACAGGCCGTCGAAGTACTTGCGCCCGGTGCTGTCCCAGATGTGGTGTCCCTCGCCGCGCGTGATGATCGGCACGCCCGCGCCCGAGTCCATCGTCGACTGACGGGTGAAGTGCATCCAGAGGTGGTCCTTCGCCTTCTTCTGCAGGGAGGCGTCGTCGGTCCCCCCAGGCGCGTCGGTCCCGCGGACGGGATCGCCCGACTCGAGGCCGGAGGTCGAGAAGGCTGTCTCGGTGGTCATCTTTTACCGCGTTCCCCAGTTGTAGAACTGCTTGTGGAGCTTCAGATAGACGAAGGTCTCGGTCGAGAGCACGCCGGGAAGCGACCGGATCTCCTGGTTGAGCAGGGCGATCAGATCGTCGTCGTTCTCGCACACGACCTCGGCGAGGATGTCGAAGGAGCCGGCCGTCAGCACGACGTAGTCGACGGCGGGGATGGAGGCGAGCCGGTCCGCGACGTCGCGGGTGTCGCCGGTGACGCGCACACCGATCATCGCCTGGCGGTAGAAGCCGAGCTGCATCGGATCCGTCACCGCGACGATCTGCATGACGCCCGACTCGGTGAGCTTCTGCACCCGCTGCCGGACGGCCGCCTCGCTCAGGCCCACGGCCTTGCCGATCTCGGCGTACGAGCGCCGACCGTCGGCCTGCAGCTGCTCGATGATCGCCTTCGACACCTCGTCGAGCTGGACAGGACGCTGAGAGGGCGGGCGAGACGGGGCCATGCGGCGATTCTGGCAGTCCACGGATGCCCGGGCAAGTGGATCCGCACGTCGGAGCTCGATCCGGCATCGGATCCGGTGGTCGGAGCGTCGACCCGTCTGCGCGACGGACATCGGGCGACAGCGATGGCGGCCGGCTCGGCGGAGGGCCGTCAGCGACTACCATCGGGAGGCGGCCGGGCACCCCTGGCGCCGGCGGTCACGGGCCGTCGGACCGGACGGCCGCAGGCCACGGGGATGCGAGGAGCAGCGATGACGCAGATCGGCCGCAGCCGCGCGTCCGTCACCGTCCCCGTCTCCGCCTGGAGCTCCGACGCACCCTCGGCCGAAGTCACCCTCGGCTGGGCCGCGCGCACCGAGACCGGCCACGTGCGCAGCGCGAACGAGGACAGCTACCTCGCCAAGAGCCCGCTCTTCGCTGTCGCCGACGGGATGGGCGGGCACGCGGCAGGAGAGGTCGCCAGCGACGCGGTCGTGTCGCGCCTGTCCACCGCGGCGCTCGGCGCGACCGTCGGAGCGGAGGAGATCGACCGGGCGCTTCGGGAGGCGGTAGGGGACATCGCCCGGCAGTCGCACACGGCCGACGTCGGCACCGGGACCACGGTCACCGGGATCGCGCTCACGGTGGTCGGGGGAGAGCCCTACTGGTCCGTCTTCAACATCGGCGACTCGCGCGTGTACCTGAGCGTCGCCGGGACCCTCGTGCAGCTCACCGTGGACCACTCCATCGTCCAGGAGCTGGTCGACGCGGGCCTGATCTCCCGCGACGAGGCCGACGTGCATCCGCACAGCAACGTGATCACCCGCGCGGTCGGCTTCCACGAGGCGCCCGTCCCCGACTACCGGCTCGTGCCCGTCCTCGCCGGATCGCGTCTGCTGATCTGCTCGGACGGACTCACGAAGGAGCTGACCGATGCCGGCGTCGGCCACCTGCTCAGCGGCACCGGCTCCGCTCAGGAGGCGGCCGACGCCCTGGTCGACGCCGCGCTGGACAACGGCGGGCGCGACAACGTCACCGTGATCGTCGTCGACGTCCTCGCGGTCACCGGCGACGAGGAGGCCGGCGCACCGGTCTGACGAGCAGCGCTCCGGCACGGGACGGCCGCGGTGGCGGTGCCGCCGGACCGCCCGCACGCGCCGAACGGCCGTACGACGGCCCTGCGCCTGCCGGTTCGCGTCGGGTTCGGCCGGCTCGGGGCTCCCCGCGCCGGCGCTGGGTACGATGGTGAGCGGAAGGGCGTTCTCGGTGATCTGCAGCACGTGTGGCTCCAACCTCGCTCCCGGGGCGATCCTCTGCGGCGAGTGCGGTTCGTCGGTGGCGGCGCATGCCACGACGGGTGCGTCCCGCCCCTCGTCCTCCGGCGACACGACGGTCCTCGATCCGTCCCGCCGTGCCTGGCTGCCGGGCCTGGCCCCCGGCCGGCACCGGCGTCCCGCCCCCGGCGCTCCGATGGCGCCGCCCTCGCAGGGGCTCGTGCGCCTCAGCTTCGCGACCGGGCAGCACGCGATCGTGACCGGCAACGGCCTGATCGGACGCCAGCCGCTCCCGGACCCCAACGAGACGTTCCGGCACATCCTCGCGATCCCGGATCCGTCGCGATCCCTCTCCAAGACCCACCTCGAGTTCGGCTTCGACGAGGGCGGGCTCTGGGTCAGGGACCGCTGGTCGGCCAACGGGTCCGTGCTGGTCGCGCCGACCCAGGCGCCGCTCCCGCTCGAGGCCGGCCGCCGCTACCGCGCGAAGCTCGGCAGCCGGATCCTGCTCTCCTCCGTCGAGATGGCGGTCGAGCGCGTCGACGGGTCCGCCGGCGGCTCGGGACGCCCGCCCCTCACCCGCTGACGGCAGGGCCTCCGGGGACCGAATCGGCGGTCGACACGGCCTCCGGGTGCGGAATTCGTGACGATCATGTTTCCGGATGAGCGTTCTCCTCCGTTCACCGTGACAGGTGGATGAGCGCTGTGCCAGTATTTCCCCACGTTCGGCCCCCGAGGCACGAGCCCCGACGCAGTCAGGAGCCCCCGCCATGACCCGTCCCCTCCCGAGGGATCCCGTCCTCCGCCGGGCCGTCGCCGCGGCACGCTCGCACGAGCGCGAGCGCCGGGCGGTCCTCTCGCGTCGGGCGGTCCTCGGCGGGATCGGCCTCGGAGCGGGTGCCCTCGCCCTGGCCGCCTGCGCCCCGCAGACCCGTGCCGCTCCGACCGCCGCCGCCGACGGATCGGCCGGCGACCCGCGCCTGGTGTGGGACAACTGGCCCGCCTACATGGACGAGGACGACGACGGGAACCACCCCACGCTCCAGGGCTTCGAGGAGCAGACGGGCATCGCGGTGACCTACAACGTCGCCGTCGACGACAACAACTCGTACTACGGCAAGGTGAAGGACCAGCTCGCGCTCGGGCAGTACATCGGCGCCGACACGGTCTGCCTGACGGAGTGGATGGTCTCGCGCCTGGTCCGCCGCGGCTACGTGCAGGAGCTCGACCACGCGAACATCCCGAACATCGCCAACCTCACCCCCTCGCTGGCGAACCCCGACTTCGATCCGGGCCGCCGGCTCTCCCTCCCGTACCAGGCGGGGTTCTCGGGCATCTGCTGGAACAGGGAGAAGCTGCCGAAGGGCCTCTCGAGCATCGAGGATCTGTGGGATCCGTCGCTCCGCGGCCGCGTCGGCGTGCTGAGCGAGATGCGCGACACGATCGGGCTCATCATGCTCGCTCAGGGGACGGACATCGCCGGCTCCTGGAGCGACGACGAGTACATGAACGCGATCGACGTCTTCCGCGAGCAGGTCGACGCCGGACAGATCCGCAACATCAAGGGGAACGCGTACCTCAACGACCTGCAGAACGAGGACACCCTCGCGGCGATCTGCTGGTCCGGCGACATCACCCTGATCAACGCCGAGGCCGGCGACAAGTGGGAGTTCGCCTTCCCCGACTCGGGCGGCGCACTCTGGAACGACACCTTCGTGGTCCCGATGGGCTCCGAGCGCAAGGCCAACGCCGAAGCCCTGATGAACTACTACTACGAGCCCGAGGTCGCCGCCGAGGTGGCCGCCTGGGTCAACTACATCACCCCCGTGGATGGAGCGAAGGACGTCATGGAGAGCATCGATCCGGAGCTTGCCGAGAACCAGCTGATCTTCCCCGACGAGGACACGCTCGCGCAGGCGCACGTGTTCCGGACCCTGACCGCCGCGGAGGAGAAGGAGTACCAGGCCGAGTTCCAGAAGGTGCTCCTGGGCATCTGATGGCGATCGGGACCTTCGCCGAGAGCGGCGCCGACCTCCAGCTGGTCGGGATCAGCAAGCAGTACCCGGGCTTCACGGCCATCGACTCCCTGGACCTCACCATCCCGGCGGGCTCCTTCTTCGCCCTGCTGGGCCCCTCGGGCTGCGGCAAGACGACGACGCTGCGCCTGGTCGCCGGGCTCGAGGAGCCCTCCGCCGGCCGGATCCTCATCGGCGGGCGGGACGTCACCGAGACGAAGACGTACCAGCGGCCCGTCAACACCGTGTTCCAGTCGTACGCGCTGTTCCCGCACATGTCGATCCTCGAGAACGTCGCCTTCGGCCTGAAGCGGCGGAGGATCGCCGACCCCGTCGGCAAGGCGCACGAGGCGCTCCGCCTGGTCGAGCTCGACCACCTCGCCCAGCGCCGCCCCGCGCAGCTCTCCGGTGGTCAGCAGCAGCGGGTCGCCCTCGCGCGCGCCCTCGTCAACCGGCCCGCCCTGCTCCTGCTCGACGAGCCGCTCGGCGCCCTCGACCTCAAGCTCCGCCGGCAGATGCAGCTGGAGCTCAAGTCGATCCAGGAGGAGGTGGGCCTCACCTTCCTCCACGTCACGCACGACCAGGAGGAGGCCATGACGATGGCCGACACCGTCGCGGTGATGAACAAGGGCAGGATCGAGCAGATGGGCGCGCCGGAGGAGCTCTACGAGCTCCCGCGCACCGCGTTCGTCGCGAACTTCCTCGGCCAGTCCAACCTCTTCACGGGTGAGGTGGTCGGCAGCACCGACCGCGCACTCACCGTCGACGCGGGCGGGCACCGGATCGTCGTGCCCGTCGCCCGCTGCGCCCGCACGAGCGGGGAGATCACGGTCGGCGTCCGCCCCGAGAAGCTCCTGCTGCTGACGCAGGAGCCGCCGACGGACTCCGGCCGGAACGTGCTCGGGCCCGGCCGCGTGGTCGACGTCTCCTTCGGCGGGGTCAGCACCCAGTACACGATCCGGATGCCGGGCCTGGGCCCGGTGGTCGTCTTCGCGCAGAACATGGTCTTCGGGCCGGTCGTCGGCGAGGGAGCGGAGGTGTGGGTCGGCTTCAGCACCGAGCACGGCTTCGGACTCGCGGACGAACCGGGCTCGGTCCCGCGCTTCGAGGCGGACGACTCCACCAGCGCCATCGCCGTGCAGCGCCGGGGGCTCCTGGCCGGTCGCAGCGGGGGAGCGTAGGCATGGCCTTCGCCGCCTTCGCCACGGGGCAGGCGGATCCTCGGGACGCTCCGGTCCGCCGGCGGTCGACGATCGCGCTCGTCCTGCTGCTGCCGGGCATCGCCTACATGCTGCTGTTCTTCCTGGCGCCGCTGATCTCGCTCGTGCTCACGTCCTTCCAGGCCGAGGTGCCGGACGGGGACATCGGCGAGTACGCCCCCGGGTTCGCCTGGCAGAACTACCTCGTGGTGATGGGCGACTACTGGCCGCACGTGCTCCGCTCCTTCGGCTACGCGCTGATCGCGACGGTGCTCGCGCTGGTGATCAGCTACCCGCTGGCCTACTTCATCGGAGTGAAGGCGCGGCCCTGGCCGCTGCTGCAGAACCTGCTCCTCACGCTGGTGATCGCGCCCTTCTTCATCAGCTTCCTGCTCCGGACGCTGGCGTGGAAGCAGATCCTCGCGGACGAGAGCCCGCTCGTGCAGGCGCTCAAGGCCGTGGCGGTCCTGCCGAGCGACGGCCACCTCACGGGGACGCCGATCGCCGTGATCTTCGGCATCACCTACAACTTCATCCCGTTCATGACGTTGCCGCTGTACACGACGCTCGAGCGCCTCGACGTGCGCTTCCTGGAGGCAGGGTCGGATCTCTACGCGCACCCCGCCTCCGTGTTCTGGAGCGTGACCGTCCCCCTGTCGATGCCGGGCATCGTCTCGGGCACGCTGCTGACGTTCATCCCCGCGGCTGGCGACTACATCAACGCGAGCCGGGACTTCCTCGGCTCGTCGCAGACCTCGATGGTGGGCAACGCGATCGAGGCGAACTTCCTCACGCTCGAGAACTACCCGGCGGCCGCCGCGCTCTCGATCGTGCTGATGGCCGTGATCCTGGTCATCGTCGGCTTCTACGTGAAGCGCAGTGGAACGGAGGACCTCCTGTGACCGCGACGGCCGACCGTCCGCTCGCGAGCGCCCAGGAGGCGCTCGGCGCGCCGCCCCCCGCCCCGGTCCGGGGCCGCCGCCGCTTCCGCGGCCTCGGGCTCGGCGTCTACACGGCGCTGGCGCTGCTCTTCCTGCTCATCCCGATCGGGTACACCTTCGTCTTCTCCTTCAACGACTCGGGGAAGAGCAACCTCGCCTGGCGCGGTTTCACCCTCGACAAGTGGGTGTCGGCCTGGACCAGCGAGGAGGTGATGACCGCCTTCGGGAACAGCCTGCTGGTCGGTGTGATCGCCACCGTGCTGGCCACTGCGCTCGGCACCATGATCGCCATCGCGCTCGTGCGGTTCCGCTTCCGGTTCCGGTCGGCGATCAGCCTGCTGCTGTTCCTCCCCATGGCGACTCCGGAGGTGGTGCTCGGAGCCGGCCTCGCCGCGCAGTTCCTCAGCGTGGGCGCCGAGAAGGGACTGGTCACGATCGTGCTGGCGCACACGATGTTCTGCATCAGCTTCGTCGTGGTCACCGTGAAGGCGCGGGTGGCGAGCCTGGACCCGAAGCTGGAGGAGGCGGGACGCGACCTCTACGCGTCGCCGAACCAGGTCTTCTGGCGGATCACCTTCCCGCTGCTGCTGCCCGGCATCCTCGCCGCGGCGCTGCTCTCGTTCGCGCTGAGCTTCGACGACTTCATCATCACGAACTTCAACTCCGGATCGGTCACCACGTTCCCGAAGTACATCTACATCGCGGCGGCGCGCGGCATCCCGGCGGAGGCGAACGTCATCGCATCGGCGGTGTTCGTCCTCGCGATCCTCGTGGTGGTGATCACGCAGGTCTCCGCGGCGGCCCGGGCGAAGCGCCTCGCGCGCGAGCAGTAGCTCAGGGCGTGCCGGGACGTGCGGTCAGACGTAGGAGGCGCGGATCGCGCCGACCGGGCGCCCGCCGCCCGACACGACCGGGTTCAGCCGCACCAGCACGTCGTTCGCCGCGGTCCGGTCCACCGCGTCCGCCTCGACCAGGAGCTTCAGTGCGACCACGGTCGCGGCGCGGAGGCTCCCGTCGAGGATCTTCAGGGCGACGGTGGTGCCGTCGGGCGAGGCCATCACGAGCACGCCCTCGGCGCCGAGCTTGGCGACCAGGCCCAGGCGCTCGATCACGACGGTGTTGTCCCGGCCCGGGCCGTCGATCGCCCACGCGTTCTCGAGGATCGCGGCCGTGAGGACGCCGGCCTGGCGGTAGAGGCCGAACGGTGAGGCGGGGGAGGAGGACACGATCCGCGAGACGCCCTTCGCCAGCGCGGTCAGAGGAAGGGCGTGCACGGGAGCTCCGCAGCCGTCGATCCCCGAGGCCACGACGCGCTCGCCGGTGAGGCGCTCGATCGTGTCGACGATGTGCTGCTGCAGCGGGTGCGTCCGCTCGAGGTAGTCCTCGGTGCTCCAGCCGTTCTGCACGCAGGCCAGCAGCATCGCCGCGTGCTTGCCCGAGCAGTTCATGTAGAGCGGGTCCGGAGTCGCGCCCGCCCGCAGCAGCTGAGCGCGGGTCCCGGAGTCGCCGGGCCAGTCGGCCGGGCACTGCAGGGCGGTGTGGTCCAGGCCGGCGCGGAAGAGCAGGTTCTGCACCAGCGCCACGTGCTGGGGGATGCCGGCGTGGCTCGCGGTGGCGATGACCGCCTCCGCGCCGTTCAGCTCGACTCCGGCGGTCATCACCGCGAGGGCCTGGAACGGCTTGAGGCAGGAGCGGGGGAAGACGGGAGCCGTCGGGGTGCCGAGGCTGCGGGCGACGCGGCCCTCGGAGTCGAGGAGGACGGCGGAGCCGGCGTGGCGCGACTCGACGAACCCGGATCGCTCGACGACGGCCAGCTCGACGGACTCGGCGACGGTGAAGGTTCCTGCTGGCATCCCCCCATCCTGCCCGATGCGCCGCCCGGTCCCGCGTTCCCGGAGACGCCGAAGGCCACCGGGGAGCGCCTCGGCGCCCGCGGTGGCCTTCGGAGGATCGCGCCTAGAGGGTGGCGAACGCGTCGGCGATGACCGACACGGCGTCGTCGAGCAGCTCGTCGGTGAGGGCGAGGCTCGGCAGGAAGCGGACCACGTTGCCGTAGGTGCCGGCGCTCAGCACGAGGACCCCGTGCTGGGCGGCGTAGTCGATGATCGCCTGGACCGCGACGGCGTTCGGCTCCTTCGTGGTGCCGGCGGTGCCGGGCTGCACGAGCTCCATCGCCATCATCGCGCCGATGCCGCGGACGTCGCCGATGATGTCGTAGCGCTCCTGCAGGCCTCGAAGCGCCGCGCCCAGGCGTGCGCCGATCCGATCGGCCTCGGCGAGGAGGCCCTCGCGCTCGATGCGCTCGAAGACCGCGACGGCGGCGGCGGCGGCGACGGGGTTCCCGCCGAAGGTGCCGCCCAGCCCGCCGGCCTGCGCCGAGTCCATGATCTCGGCGCGGCCCGTCACGCCCGCGAGCGGCAGGCCGCCGGCGATGCCCTTGGCCGAGAGGACGAGGTCGGGGACGAGGCCGAGGTGCTCGCTGGCGAACCAGGCGCCGGTGCGGGCCATGCCCGACTGGATCTCGTCGGCGACGAAGACGATGCCGTTGGCCGTGCACCACTCCTGCAGTGCCGGGAGGAAGCCGTCGGCGGGGACCATGAAGCCGCCCTCGCCCTGGATGGGCTCGGCGACGAGGCAGGCCAGGGCGGACGCGCCGACGGTCTTCTCGAGGTACGAGATCGCGCGCTGGGCGGCCTCGGCTCCCGACAGGCCGTCGTGGTACGGGTACGAGCTCGGCGCACGGTGGACGTCGCTGGCGAAGGGTCCGAAGCCCAGGCCGTAGGGCAGCGCCTTGAAGTTCATGGCCATCGTGAGGTTCGTGCGTCCGTGGTACGCGTGGTCGAGCACCGCGACGCCGGGGCGGCCGGTGTGCTTGCGCGCGATCTTGACGGCGTTCTCGACCGCCTCGGCACCGGAGTTGACCAGGACGGTCTTCTTGGCGAAGTCGCCGGGGGTGTGCTGGGCCAGCAGCTCCGCGACGCGGATGTAGGGCTCGTACGGAGTGACGGTGAAGAGGGTGTGCGTGAGGCGCGCGAGCTGCTCCGCGGCGGCCGCGACGACGGAGTCGTCGGTGTGCCCGATCGTCGTCACGCCGATGCCGGCGCCGAGGTCGATGAAGCTGTTGCCGTCGACGTCGACCAGGATCGCGCCGTGCGCGCGGTCGATGTAGACGGGGAGCGCGGTGCCGACGCCGGTGGGCACGACGGCGAGGCGGCGCTCGTGCAGGGCCCGGGATCGCGGCCCGGGGATCTCGGTCGCGACGCGCCGCTCCTGGGGGACTGCGGACGTGGGAACCTGGGGGGCGAGCGTGTCTGTCATGGTCCTCGGAGTCTACCCGCGGGGGTTCCGCGTCCAGAGGTCCAGACCGGCGCGACCGGCCTGATCCACCGCCGTCGAGGAGGAGCCCGATGAAGTCCGAGCACGAGTACGCGGTGTCCGTCGTCTGGGAGGGCGACCGGGGCACCGGCACGAGCGGCTATCGCGAGTACGGGCGCCAGCTGACCGTCACGGCGGAGGGCCCGGCGCCCATCCTCGCCTCGGCCGACACGCCCTTCCGGGGCGACGCCGACCGCTGGAACCCGGAGCAGCTGCTCCTCGCGGCGCTCGCGCAGTGCCACCTCCTCTCCTACCTGCACGTGGCGGTCAAGAACGGAGTCGTCGTCACCGGCTACACGGACGACGCGGTGGGCTCGATGCTGCAGGAGGGGGAGAGCGGCCGCTTCACCTCGGTGACCCTCCGGCCCCGCGTCACTGTCGCCGAGGAGTCGATGGTGGCGATCGCCCAGACGCTGCACGCCGAGGCCTCCCGGCTCTGCTTCATCGCCAACTCGGTGAACTTCCCCGTCGCCCACGAGCCGGAGGCGTCCGCGCGCTGAGGCTCAGCGGCGCTCGTGCGGGAGCGCCCGGCGGATGCGCTCGACCGTGGTCGTCGGCGGCGACTCGTTGTACGCACCGGCGAGCTCCTGCCCGGAGAGCGCGTGGACGGCCGCCATCACCTCGTCGGTGGCGTGGCGTCGGGCGCGGCCGGAGTCGGCGGAGCCGTGCCGCGAGAGGTCCAGCGGAGCCCCGAAGCGGACCGTGATCCGGTGCAGGCGCGGCACCCTCGTGCCCACCGGCTGGAGCTCCTGCGTGCCGATCATGCCGACGGGGACCACCGGCGCGCCCGTGGTGAGGGCGAGCCATGCCACTCCGGTGCGGCCCTTGTAGAGGCGCCCGTCGCGGGAGCGGGTGCCCTCGGGGTAGACGGCGAACGCCTCGTCCCGCTCGAGGATCGCCCGGCCGAGGTCCAGCGCCTCCTGAGCGGCCTGGCCGGCGCCGCGCTCGACCGCGACGGCTCCGACGCTCGTGAAGAAGGCGCGAGAGAGGGCGCCCCGCACGCCGGTCCCCGTGAAGTAGTCCGACTTGGCCAGGAACTGCACCGGCCGCGGGGCGAGCAGCGTCAGCACCGGGGAGTCGATGAACGAGAGGTGGTTGGCCGCCAGGATCACGCGTCCCTCGGCCGGGACGTTGTCGCGCCCCTCCACGATCGGCCGGTAGACCAGCCGGCCGACGACGCCGATGGACAGGCGCGCCAGACGCGCGGAGAGGCCGATCCCCGGGGGAGTCGGCCTCTCGTGGTCGTCGTCGATCCGCATTCCGACGAAGCTACCGGGGCGTCCATGCCGCTCCGGTCATGCGGCGGATCAGCCGAACTGGGCGAGCGCCTCCTCGATGACCGTCGCGGCGTCGTCGATGAGCTCCTCGCTGATGACCACGCTCGGCATGATCCGCAGCACGCTGTCCCAGCTGCCCGCGTCGAGGACGATCACGCCGTTCGTGGTGGCGTGCTTCAGGATCGCGGTGAGCGCCTCCGGGTACTGCTTCTTCGTGCCCGGGTGGACGAGCTCGACGCCCCACATCGCGCCCTTGCCGCGGACCTCGCCCACGACCGCGAAGCGCTCGGCCCAGTCGCCGATCCGCGCCTGCAGCAGGCGCTCGACCCGCTGCGCCTCCTCCAGCAGGCCCTCGGACTCGATCGCCTCGAACGTCGCGAGCGCCGCGGCGGTGGAGACGGGGTTGCCGCCGAACGTGCCGCCGATGCCGCCGGGCTGCACGGCGTCCATGATCTCGGCGCGGCCGGTGACGGCGGCGAGCGGGAAGCCGCCGGCGATGCCCTTGGCCGTCGTGATGAGGTCCGGGACCACGCCGTGGTGCTCGATGGAGTACCAGGTGCCGGTGCGGGCGATGCCGGCCTGGATCTCGTCCGCGACGAAGACGATGCCGTTCTCGGTGCAGAACTCGGACAGGCGGCGGAAGTAGCCCGGCGCCGGGATGATGATGCCGCCGTCGCCCTGGATCGGCTCGACGAAGAGCGCGGCCAGCTCCTGCGCGCCGATGTGGGTGGTGATGTAGTCGATGGTGCGCTCGGCCGCCTCCTCGCCCGTCATGCCCTCGGGGTCGCGGAACGGGTAGCTGATCGGGAGGCTGTAGATCTCTCCTGGGAAGGGGCCCATGCCCGCGCGCTCCGGCCAGGGGCGGTAGGTCATCGCCATCGTGAGGATGGTGCGGCCGTGGAAGGCGTGGTCGAGCGTCGCGATGGCGCGGCGGCCGGTGAACTTCCGCGCGATCTTGACGGCGTTCTCGACCGCCTCCGCGCCGGAGTTCACCAGGATCGAGTGCTTCTCGAAGTCCCCGGGGGTGATCTCGGCGAGCTTCTCGGCGACCCGGACGTAGTTCTCGTACGGAGTGACGGTGAAGAGGGTGTGCGTCAGCTTCTCGGCCTGCGCGGCGGCCGCCGCGGCGACCGCGGGGTGCGCGTGGCCGATGGTGGTCACTCCGATGCCGCAGCCGAGGTCGATCAGGCGGTTGCCGTCGACGTCGACCAGGACCGCGCCCGACGCGTGGTCCATGTAGATGTTCGCGAGCGTCCCGGCGCCGCGGGAGACGCTGGCGACGCGGCGCTCCTGGAGGGCGACGGAGCGCGGGCCGGGGAGCTCGGTGACGAGCTCTCGGGACTGGGGGACCGAGAATTCACGCATGCCCCGATGGTAGGCCTGGGACCGTTCGAGGACCCGCACCCAGCGCGTTGCGAGGCGCGCCGTGCAGGATGGAGGCGATCCCCGAACGTCCACCGGCCGCCGCCGGTCACGAAAGGTGCCCCTGTGCGCAGAACCCTCGCGATCCTCGCCGTCCTCGGCGCCTCCCTGAGCCTGGCGGCCTGCACCCCCGGGGAGCCGGATGCAGCGCCGTCCGCCTCCGCCACCCCGCTCGGCTGCGCGACCGAGGGCGAGGCGACCGCCGCGGTGCAGACCAGCGGCGACTTCGCCACCAAGCCGGTCACCGTGTTCCCCAGCCCGGTCAGCGTGGACGCCACCGAGCGCTCCGTCGCGATCGAGGGCACCGGCGAGGAGGTCGCCGAGGGCGACACCGTGCTGGTCGACTACACGCTCTACAACGGGACGAGCGGTGCCGAGTTCTCGGCGAGCAGCTACGCGTCCGGTGGCCGCGCGGCCTTCGAGGTCGACACCGACCAGTACCTCGCCGGCCTCGTGAAGGCCGTCAACTGCGCGACCGTCGGCTCGCGCGTCGTCGCCGTCGTTCCCCCGGCCGACGCGTTCGGCGACGCCGGGCAGAGCCAGTTCGGCATCGCCGCGACCGACTCGATCGTCATGGTGATCGACGTCGAGCAGATCGTGCCGACCGCCGCCGACGGCGAGCCGCAGCCCCCGGTCGACGGCCTGCCGACGGTGGCGCTCGCCGAGGACGGGGCGCCCACCGTCACCATCCCCTCGACCGACCCGCCCGCCGACCTGCAGCTCGCCGTCCTCAAGAAGGGGAGCGGCGCGACCGTGGCCGACGGCGACCAGCTGATCGTGCAGTACCAGGGCGTGGTCTGGGGAACCGGCGAGGTGTTCGACCAGAGCTGGGGGAAGCCCGCTCCCGCCGCCTTCGGCACCGGCGACGTGATCGAGGGCTTCAAGGAGGCCGTCGTCGGCCAGACCGTCGGCTCGCAGGTGCTGGTCACCATCCCGCCGTCGAAGGGCTACGGCGACCAGGGCAACCAGAACGCGGGGATCAGCGGGACCGACACCCTCGTCTTCGTGGTCGACATCCTCGCCATCAGCTGACCGGGAGGCGCTGGGTGCTCCGTGCCAGGATGGGCGGATGCGCAGGGTCATCATCCTCGGCTCGACCGGGTCCATCGGCACGCAGGCTCTCGACGTCATCGGCGCGAACCGCGAGCGGTTCGAGGTCGTCGGCCTCGCCGCCGGCTCGAACCGGGCGGCGGTCGCCGAGCAGGCGTCCGCGTTCGGCGTCGAGCACACGGCGTTCGGTGCGGAGGAGGCCGAGCAGCTGATCCGCTCGGTCGACGCGGACGTCGTGCTGAACGGGATCACCGGCTCGGTGGGGCTCGGCCCGACGCTCGCGGCGCTCGAGGAGGGCAGGACGCTCGCTCTCGCCAACAAGGAGTCGCTGATCGTCGGCGGCGAGCTCGTCACCTCGCTCGCCGGTCCCGGCCAGATCGTGCCGGTCGACTCCGAGCACTCCGCGATCGCCCAGGCCCTCCTCGCGGGCGAGCACCGCGAGGTCCGCCGCCTGGTGCTGACCGCGTCCGGCGGGCCGTTCCGGGGACGCGACCGCGCCTCCCTCCGCGACGTCACCCCGGCGCAGGCGCTCGCGCACCCGACCTGGGACATGGGCCTGGTCGTCACGACCAACTCCTCCACCCTGGTCAACAAGGGGCTCGAGGTGATCGAGGCGCACCTGCTCTTCGACGTCCCCTACGACCGGATCGACGTCACCGTGCACCCGCAGTCGGTGATCCACTCGATGGTCGAGTACGTCGACGGCTCGACGATCGCCCAGGCCTCGCCGCCGGACATGCGGCTCCCGATCTCGCTCGGCCTCGACTGGCCGCACCGCGTCGCCGGGGTCGGCGTCCCGCTCGACTGGACCCGCTCCCACTCCTGGACGTTCGAGCCGCTGGACGAGGAGGCGTTCCCCTCGGTCCGGCTCGCGAAGCGCGTCGGGGAGGCGGGCGCCTCCTACCCGG
The DNA here is from genome assembly GCF_002932735.1 of Rathayibacter sp. AY1B7. Taxonomy (NCBI): domain Bacteria; kingdom Bacillati; phylum Actinomycetota; class Actinomycetes; order Micrococcales; family Microbacteriaceae; genus Rathayibacter; species Rathayibacter sp. AY1B7. The sequence goes on along the minus strand of NZ_PSWK01000005.1, from coordinate 1,461 downwards.
CCGTGTTCAACGCGGCGAACGAGCAGGCCGTGCAGGCGTTCCACGCGGGGCGGATCGGCTACCTCGACATCCTCGAGACGGTGGAAGCGGTGGTCGACGCGCACAGCGTCGACGGCACGCTGACCCGCGAGTCGCTGGCCGCGGCGGAGGAGTGGGCGCGCCGCACGGCGGACGAGCGGATCGCCGGAGTCTGACCAGGGGTCATCCGGACGGGCTCCGTCCCCGCGGATCCGTGTCGGCGGACGTCGCGCCGCTGATCCGCTCGGCCGCGGAGTTCATCGGATCCGTGCAGGCGCACCCCAGCGTGGACGGGCGGGCCCGGCCTACAGTGTGTCGGTGGAATCCGTGCTGCTCTTCGTCCTCGGCGTCGTCATCGTCGCCGTCGGCGTCGCCCTCTCCATCGCCCTGCACGAGGTCGGGCACCTGCTCCCCGCCAAGCTGTTCGGGGTCAAGGTCACGCAGTACATGATCGGGTTCGGGCCGACCCTCTTCTCCCGGCGCCGAGGCGAGACGGAGTACGGCGTCAAGGCGATCCCGCTCGGCGGCTACATCGCCATGATCGGCATGTACCCGCCGAAGCACCCGGGGGACCGGCCCAAGGAGTCGAGCACCGGCTTCTTCAACGGCCTGGCGTCCTCCGAGGCCCAGCTCGAGGAGCCCCGGCGCGGCGCCTACGCCACGATGATCGACGAGGCCCGCGCCGCCAGCGCCGAGACGATCGGCGACGGCGAGGACCACCGCGCGTTCTACCGGCTCCCCGTGTGGAAGCGCGTGATCGTCATGGCCGGCGGCCCCTTCATGAACCTCGTGATCGCCACGGTCCTCTTCACCGTCCTCCTCTGCGGCATCGGGATCCCGCAGAGCACCAGCACCCTCGCCGCGGTCTCGCAGTGCGTGGTCCCGGAGTCGCAGCGCGCGACCGCGACCTGCACCGCCGACGACCCGCTGGCACCCGGAGCCGCGGCGGGCCTGCTGCCGGGAGACACGATCACGGCGATCGACGGCACTCCGGTGAGCACCTGGAACGACCTGACCCCGATCATCCAGCGCTCCGCGGGCGTCCCGCTCAGCGTGTCCGTCCAGCGCGACGGCGCCCCGCTGACCCTCACGATCACCCCCGCCGAGAACGAGGTCGCGGTGACCGACGCGAACGGCGCCCCCGTCACCGACGCCTCCGGTGCGATCGAGACGCAGACGGTCGGCTTCATCGGCATCTCGCCCACGTCGGCCCTCGCGCAGCAGCCGGTCACCGCGGTGCCCGAGACGGTCTGGTCGAACATCACCAGCGTCGCCCATGTGATCCTCAACCTGCCGCAGCGCCTCATCGACGTCGCCCAGGCGGCGTTCGGCTCGGAGGCGCGCGACGCCAACGGCCCGATCAGCGTCGTCGGAGTCGGCCGGATCGCGGGCGAGATCGCCGCCTCCGACCAGCTCCCCGTCGTGTCGAAGGTGCAGACGATG